>CATILC010000040.1 GCA_949516455.1 Flavobacteriia bacterium
GAGTATCGTTTGCGCATCCAGAAAAACAACGGCAACCCCGACATTACAGCGGTCACCCGTGTGCTCGAGGATGATCTGCGCGTCGTCCGCCCCACACCGGCACAGCTCATTGCGCTTGAACCACTCAAGGACTACACGATTCAATTCGATACCCAGGAAGGATCAAAGATCTTTCAGACCTATGTCACGCTGCGCTACAAAGAACATCCGATCGGACAGCCCGGTCAGCTCAGCTACCACGAAGCAGTGGCCCGTCTCCCGGTGACGGATGTGAACAATACCGGTGGAGACGTCCGCGTGATCGTGGGCTACAATACAGAAAGTCTTCTTCAGAGCTTTCGCAACGAGGTGCCCTACGACCCCAATGTATGGCGCTATTTTCAGGCATTGGACTTCACCGTTCTCGCAGGAGATGAAGACCTCCATACATTCATCAATGTCAATCAGCCAGCGACAGGCATTGTTTCGGAACGACCTGATTTCTCCAACATCGAGGGCGGATATGGTCTCTTCGCATCCCGCGCCTTAAATGGGCGTTACAATAAATCGTTCAACGAATCAGGACTCAATACATTGATCTTGAGTGATCTCACCTGCGACCTGAACTTCGTGAAGGTGACAACCACTGACACCTGTTTGTGCGATCAGGGCAATCTCGCCTGCCAGTAAGCACACTCCCTGACACAATGTCTGCTTAACTGCTGAATTCTGTGCCGCGGGCCTGACAGCTTCCTGTTGGCACAGCAATTGACCTTCCGAGGTGAATTTGAAAATCAACCCAATGAGTAAAGTAATCGGAATCGACCTCGGGACCACGAATTCGTGCGTAGCCGTTATGGAAGGAAACGAACCTGTGGTCATTCCAAATAGCGAAGGACACAGGACCACCCCTTCTATGGTCGCTTTTGTAGAAGAGGGTGAGCGCAAGGTGGGTGACCCCGCTAAACGTCAGGCCATCACCAATCCCACCAAGACCATTTATTCCATAAAGCGTTTCATGGGCAAATCCTTCTCGGATTCTTCCAGCGAGGTGGACCGCGTGCCCTACACGGTGAGTAAGGGGGACAACAATACACCTCGGGTAGACATCGATGGACGGCTGTATACTCCGCAAGAACTCTCCGCAATGATCCTTCAGAAGATGAAGAAGACCGCGGAAGATTATTTGGGCACAAGTGTCTCGGAAGCGGTGATCACAGTTCCTGCCTACTTCAACGACGCAGAGCGTCAGGCGACCAAGGAGGCGGGAGAGATCGCCGGACTCACTGTCCGTCGCATCATCAACGAACCTACAGCTGCCGCTCTGGCCTACGGTATCGACAAAAAGCAACAAGAGGAGAAGATCGTGGTCTTTGACTGCGGTGGGGGAACGCATGACGTCTCGATACTGGAATTGGGCGACGGAGTCTTTGAAGTGAAATCCACCGATGGAGACGTCCACTTGGGGGGAGATGACTTCGACCAGAAGATCATCGATTGGCTGGCAGAGGAATTCAAGACCCAAGAGGGAATCGATCTCAGAGGTGATGCCATGGCCCTTCAGCGGCTCAAGGAAGCAGCTGAGAAAGCCAAGATCGAATTGTCGAGCACCAGCTCAACGGAGATCAATCTGCCCTACATCACAGCCACTTCTAGCGGACCAAAGCACCTGGTGCGTCCGTTCAGCCGTGCGCAATTTGAGCAGCTCGCTTCAGACCTGATCGACCGCACCATCGAACCCTGTCGCACAGCCCTTGAAAAGGCTGGACTCAGCACTGGAGATATCGACCAAGTGATCTTAGTGGGTGGCACCACACGCATCCCGGCCATCCAGGATGCGGTCAAGAATTTCTTTGGAAAAGAAGCGTCCAAAGGGGTCAACCCCGATGAAGTGGTGGCCATTGGTGCAGCCATTCAAGGAGGTGTGCTCAGTGGAGACGTCAAGGATGTGCTCCTATTGGATGTCACACCGCTCTCCTTGGGCATCGAGACCATGGGCAGCGTGTTCACCAAATTGATCGAAAGCAACACGACCATTCCGACCAAGAAGTCAGAGACCTTCTCAACAGCAGCCGACAACCAGCCCAGTGTGGAGATCCATGTTCTGCAGGGCGAGCGCCCCATGGCAGGAGACAACAAGACCATTGGCAGGTTCCACCTCGATGGCATCCCTCCTGCGCCGCGCGGCACCCCACAGATCGAAGTGACCTTCGACATCGATGCAAATGGAATCTTGAATGTATCTGCCAAGGACAAAGCCACCGGCAAGGAGCAGAGCATCCGGATCGAAGCCTCCTCCGGCCTCTCCAAGGACGAGATCGACAAGATGAAGCAGGAAGCCGAGGCAAATGCCGACGCCGACAAGGCCGCCAAAGAAAAGGTGGACAAGTTGAATGCTGCTGACAGCATGGTCTTCCAAACGGAAAAGCAGCTCAGCGAATTCGGAGAAAAGCTGCCGGCTGATAAGAAAGAACCCATCGAGACTGCACTGGAGGAACTCAAAAAGGCCCACCAAAGCCAGGAGCTCACGGCCATCGATGCCGCCATGGAGAAGATCAACGAGGCATGGAAGAATGCCAGTGAAGAACTCTACAAGGCGCAACAGGAGAATGGAGGTGCGCCCAATGACCCGACTGCAGGAGAAGCAGGCGCCGGAGGCGATGCAGATGTCACCGATGTGGATTTCGAAGAAGTAAAGGACGATAAGTGATCCGTCCACAGATTAGAATGTTCAGCCGGCCTCGTGCCGGCTTTTTTCTGCTCAAAAGCGACCAATGAACAAAGACCGCCTCCTCTCGTTCTTTTTCTAAACATTTGATTATGTTATCATTATTCAAGAAAACAAGCGCAGCTGACCGCATGAGCAAGCAATATCAGCGTTTGATGCAGAGGGCCATGGAGGCCAGCAAGACCGACCGCCGAAAGGCTGACGAACTGTACGCTGAGGCCGAAGCACTTGCCCGGAAAATGGAAGGGGAAGCCTGAACCGAAGGCGACCTGATCAGGTGCACTGAAACTCCATGGAGGGAGAAGTCAGTCTCAACGAATCCCTGCGTTTCATCTGATCCTTTCCTTTATTTCTTCCCTGTAGCTCGCACCGATCGGGATGTCTCGCCCCCCGATCCGTAAAAAATTCCCCTCCATATACTCCAGGTGGGCCAGATTCACGGCATGCGAGCGGTGCACACGCAGCAGGACATCCTCCAGTTCCGTCAGGTACCCTGTCAGACTTCCGAGCAGCATATAGGATTTTTCTTCCAGGTAGAGATGCGTATAGTCCCCATCCGATTCGAGTGCATGAATACGCTCGACCGGAACGCGATAGGTCCGTTTGTCCGCCTTGAATCCGAAAAAGCGATCGGCCTTCCCTTCAGCTGTTCGCTGTTCATGTGCAGACTGGGCTTTATTGACCGCCTTGAGGAAACGCGCAAATGGAATGGGTTTGAGCAGGTAATCGACCGCATCCAATTCAAATCCCTCGACTGCAAAATCGGTGTAGGCCGTTGTGAAGATCACGTTTGGCGCATCACTGAGGGACCTCAGGAAGGAAAGACCATCGAGGCCCGGCATCTGAATATCCAAAAAGAGCAGATCGATCTTTTGGTTTTTGAGGTACTCCATGGCCGTAAAGGCATCGGGGCATTCACCCAGCACTTTCAAAAACGGGACGCGCTCCGCATGGTGCAGCAGAATGCTTCTTCCCTCAGGCTCATCGTCGACGATCAGACAGCGCATTTATCCAAATTCAGTTCCATACGCACCACGAATTGTTCATCCCTCTCCTCTGCATCCAGTTGATGTCCCTCTGGAAACAGTCGATGAAGCCGCTTGCGAAGATTGCTCAAACCCATGCCACCTGATGAAGCATCGGTTTCTGCCTTCGCCCGGGCATTCACTGAAGAGAAGATCAAGGTATTGCCTTTTTGAACCAGTTCCATACGAAGTTCAACCGCTCCTCTCTGGTCCAGAACACCGTGCTTGATCCCATTCTCTACCAAGGGCAGAAAGAGCAGTGGGGGGATCTGTATATCGGTCCGGTCCAGCTGATGCTGCCATTTTATCTGTGACTCTGAGTGCATGCGCTTTTGACTCAGTGCGATATAGTCGTCGATCATCTTCAATTCCGCATCCATCCGAACCATAGGCTGATTGGTCTGATACATCACATAGCGCAACAGATCGGACAGCTGCACGATGTGGTCAGGCAGATCGTCTGCCTTTTTGATCGACAAACTGTAAAGCAGGTTCAAATTGTTGAACAGGAAATGGGGGTTGATCTGTGCTTTCAATGCGTTCAGCTCATCGTCCAGACGTTCCTTTTCCATCTGCTCTTGCTGGCCCCGGAGGCGCTCTGAACGGAAGTAGTCCACACTCAACTGAAACAATCCGGTCACCACCAAATAGGCCAATACATACAGGCCGATCTCCCACCATTTGAGATAGCTGATAAAGTAATAACCCGGGAAGATCCAATCGGCCAAATGGCTCATTACCCAGTGGTGGATCAGGATGCTCGCTCCGATGGTTGATGAGAATCCGAAGAAGTACAGAGCGAATCTTCGTTGTTGCAGGAGCCTGGGGATCAACAAGTGTCCGTTGACCGCCACCGCCGGGATCAGAGATAAGTGAAAGAGCAAGGAGAACAGCCAGTCTATCGTTTCCCATTCGTTGCCTATTCGGAAAACACGTGCGATCAGCACCACGGATGCACTCCAAAAAAGAAGGAACTGAAAAAGGGAAACCCATGGGCTTCCCTTTCCAGTTTTTGTCTGAATCGACTCAGATGCCATGGATCTTCATCAATTGGGTCCGATTGGAGAAGGCCTTTTCTTCATCGGAGAATTTGATGATGAATTTCTGCAGATCCTCGGGCTGCGCGGTGAGTAAGACCTGGTCATCGCGCTCCACGTGTTCGAGTCGGGCTCTGTTCTGCTCAAAGAGCGTCTTGAGGAAGGACTCATTCATAAAGTTCAGCTCTAACGCATCTCCATTCTGGACAACTTGCGCAAAGGTGTGCATGGCCACATGGTCGAGTTCGCCCACAAACTCCACTTCTCCAGATGCATCCATGATTATGTTTGATAATCTCAGGCAATCTGCGTAGAGTTTGCCGTCAAGCTCCACCAGGTGCATTCCATGGATTTCAAAGCGGTCCGCACTGACCGAACGCTTTTCGCTCGGATCGAGCAAGGGCTCGTTGTCCCGGATGACAAAATAGGAGGGCTCCTCTTTACCATTACCTTCAGCCTCAATGCTCGTCAGAATTTGCGTCCATGGGGCAGGAAAGAGCATGCCCGATGGCATTTTGATGCGCTCCCCTTCGATGGAGTACTCTTTGTTGATCAGCTGGCTTCTCAACGCCGGACCAATGATGTATACGCTTTCTGAGCTGTCATTGGCCAGGTAGTTTCCTTCGATCGCCGATCGCTCGACCACGTGCTCTTTGCTTTCTGTGTAGAGCGGGAAAAAGCTCAAGACCTTACAGGAGCTCACTGAGAGCAGGAGTACGGCAATAAAAAATGTGGATCGTTTCATGACTTTGTTTTTGATGATCGATGCAGCTAAACAACTTCAGCAAGAGAACGCACCAAAAAAAAATCGACCAACGGCCCAATATATTCGACGAATGCAGACCTGAGCTCGATCAGTGGATCTCAGCACTCAGCCCACGTTCCAAAAGTGCGCTGCATTTGGGCTCCAATTCGTCGTAGGTTCCGTTCTTCACACCGCACTTGCCCGTTGTATGAACGATCAGTGCGCACTGCTCGGCCTGCTCGCTTTCGTGTTCGCAAATATCGATCAGAGATCTGATCACCCAGTCGAAGGTGTTCACGTCATCGTTGAAGAGAACGATCTCCCGCTCCCGCTCCTCGAGCGTAAGGACTTCAGATGCTTCCTGCGTCTTGGTAGATGCGAACATGAAACGAAAATAATACCTGCGCCCGCATTGACCTTAGAATTCGTTGATGAATCGCATGGCCTTTCCCTTGGATGCCTGCGATATGTTCAAAAACCCTTTCTTTTCCTCGATCCGGCGCTTTTTCTCGTCGAGTTTTTGGAATTCCGCCATCAGCTCCTTGTCGTTCGAATAGAATTGCAGGACGTTTCGCTTGTACCCAAAAAAGTAAAGAGTACCTGCACCATCTTCGAAGTAGAAATTGAGTTCATCCCCTCTTCTCTTTCGAATGAGTTGCACCGCTCCTCTGAGCTTTTTGTTGATCGGTTCCTTGAATATGCTCCCCAAGCCAATGTCGCCCACACTCAAAAATGAATTGGTGGCTGGATCCCATTCCATCTTGAGATCGCTGAAGGTGAATGTGTTCCTAAGCGCATCGGGCACTTCATCGGGTGCCCCATAGAGTTCGACCTCTTCATCGAAGTCATAGATGTCGTCGGCTGTCATCAGCTCATTCATGGCCACACGAAATGCCCGTCTGGAGAGGTCTACGGTTCCACGGCCATCGCCGGCAATGACCGCATCGGCTATGTCCTCAATGATGCCCTTGTCGAAGGGAAATTCAATGCCCATCAGTGCATCGATCTCAATGCGATCGCTCTTCAGATCGTGCTGGACCCTTCCATAGGTGCCGATCTTGAGCAATCCCGTCTTTTCTCCCAGACTCAAACTTCCCTGACCTTCTGTATAACAATCCTTGTTTTGAAGGATCAGATAATTCCCGGGATGGTCCTCGTCGTCGATCCGATCCTCACGAGCGATGACGTAGGAGAACAGATCTTCGTCGTAAAGCAGCTGACCATCGGAACGGATGATCTCTATATCCGCCCGCTTGCTCGCCCGACTCAGGAAAGCCGAATAGGCCGAAGTCGAATCATTGGCGATGAAGATGCCGTTGAACAGCCGTTCAGCAGCTTTGTCCTCTCCAAACTTGGGCAGGTCGATCACAATGTTGTTCGGATCGATGGGCGACCGAAAGGGGAACCAGGTGGTCGAGATATTGGCGCAGCTGCTTTGGATGTTCGTCTTGCCGTTAAAGGTCAGGTACTTCGCACTCGCCAGCATTTCCACCTTTCCCTGGAACCCGAAGAATGGACTCATATAGAACTCGTCCTCCGGCTTCACATCGGCCGATCCCACCGTTTCGAGATCCCTGTTCACACCAAGCGTATGAAAATAAAGCGGCCAGGGGGTCTCGTCCTGATCGACATATTCCAGAATGCCATTTCCGCTGTAGCGATTCCTCGACTGGATCTTCAGAGAACAATCATAGAGGTTGAAATGCCGGGTGAAACGATTCGCCACAAGAACAGACTTATCGAGCAGACGCATGTTGGCCGCCGTATCGATGGTCACACGGCCACTGTCTGGCTCAATGCGCGCATCGGCCACTTTGATCTGCTCCACTCCGTAGACTTCCAGCACCGAATTCAACAAGCTGAATTTGCTCGAAGCCGCGTCAAAATGAAGGGAATCCTGAGCCTTATTGACCGATATCATGGGCGAGAGCTTTCCTTCCTCATGATTCCGCACATTGAAGGTTTTGGCCGCGATGTCCCAGTCTGCACGGTCCATGTAGGCGTCATACTGATTGACATCAAAGGCAAAGTGGTAGGATGAATCGAGCATTTCAAAACGACCGGCTTGCTTGTCGAAGTCTACTGAAGAACGTGCCTGCCAAGAGCTGAAAGCCCAGTCCGCCTCCGGGTATGGTCGGATCCTGAAGTCTGCGTGCTCAGCGTCAAAACGCCGGTTCTCAAATACGAAATCCTTTGAGTGCATTTGTGCATTGAGAAAATCTATCTGTCCTCTGCCCTCCAAGGCCGTGGGCGTGAGTGCCAGCGTTCCCGTACCGAGCATGTCGACGTCATCGTACATCTCGAAGGGGCTTTCCCGGCTGCTTTGTTCCAAACGGTCTTCGCGGGGCAACCAACGCAAGAAGCTCCCCCTCCCGCGTACCGGTGGGTGGTATGCCGTCCCCTCCTCGGCCTTCAGATCGAATTCTTCGGTCGGACCCGTTGCTGAATCCGGGAAAAAGGTGATGGCCTTTCCACGGGAAAGAGAAGACAGATAGCGAATGGCGCCCATCCCCACCAAACCAGACTCATCCAGACTCAGACTATCGGTAAACTGACCCGCACCGTCATATGCAGACAGCCCTTCCGGAGGCGTGGCGATGCGAAAACCAAGGCTGTAGTCCCTCTGGACCTTCAGCGTCTGTTCCATTTCCGGAAAGATGCCTCCGGAGACGAATGTGCCGTCAAAGGAAAGCCCCTCCGCAGTCGTATTGTCCAAGCTGTCGATGGTGAACTGGTGGACCTCGACGAAAAAGGTTTCCCTGGGATATACGCGATCATAAATATCCCTTCGGTCGTAGTAGATATAATTCTTTTTGCCCGAGGTGAAGATCGGGTAGTCGTGGTAGACGCGCCTGCTGGATTTGTTGTTTGGTTTGTCTATGTACAGCTCACCATTGAAATCCTGAAGAGTGGTCCGGACATAGCGAAGAGGTCTTCGGCCCATGGCGTCCGGTGTAAAGGACTGCACCTTGAATTTCATGGAATCGATTTCGGTCATGCTGACCCTGAACTGATCGTAATTGAACAAGAATTCGTGGCCCCAATAGGTGAATCGGCCAGCTTGGATCACCCCGTCGAACTTGAAATCAAATCCTTCATTCATTTCGATCTTACGTCCATAGGGGAACATGGCCACCTTTTGAGAATCCGAAACGGCGATCTGTCGGATCCCCTTGATCTCCAATTTGTGGTCGAGCAGACTCAGCCGTGCATTCTCTCCCTGTGCAGTTCTGCTCTGGAAGCGGATCACGTCGTAGTCTCTTTTTCCGCTGAAGTTCTTTAAGTACTCAAAGGTCCGGGGGCGAACCGTGGCGCGCTGGCTGAGCGGATCGTAGTCCAGAAATCCGGCCACCATCATTTGCAAAAGGAAACGCTCGGCCTTGATCTTGGTCACCGGGAGAACGCGCTGTACTGTGGCCAAACCAAAATTGAGTGAATCAGCGAGCTGCGTCATTCGCTTCAGCTGAGCCAGTGGATGGACATTGCTCAAGCCCTGAAGGGCGCGCATCCGCTCGCCGCGGAAGTATTGATCCGACTCAAAGACCGAAGCACTCATCCCCTCAGATTGCAGATTGCCCATGCTGATGACGTGCTTTTTCATGTTCCACTGGACCACATCCAGATACATAGCCATGTTGTGGTAGGAGTTGGCAAATGCCGTCTGTCCACTGCCCTTATCCGGACGCAGCAGGGTCAGGGTTTCTCTGGGGACGACGTACTGCACGGTAAGCCTTGGATGCGAGATGGAGTCGTCCTTGATATATATGGCCACCCGGGCATCCTCTGCGCGGATCACATCCCCCTTGAACTGGAACCGATCCGAACTCACGCGAACGAGCGGAACGCTGTCGTATTTGAAAAAGAGTTTGGAATCCTTAGACTCACTGGCGCTGCCGAACAATTTGTCCCCCAGCACATGAAATCCCCCCACGTAGTCGACATTGGGTACGATGTCCTTCAGTCTGATCTGGTTGCTGTAGGATTCGAATCGGGGAAAATCGGCCCGGTTGGCACTGAGCTGTTCCATGAAATGCCCAAGGGTCGGTTCCTGCAGGTAGATCTCACTGAACAGGGTCACACTGTCGGCTTGGAATCCTTCGTGGGCCAGATCGATAGTGGCCTTATTCAATTCGGCATAGAGCGTGTCTTCCCGAAAACCGGATCGGGTGAAATAAACCGTTCCTCCCTCTATTTGGAACTGGTTGCGCAAGGGATAAAAGATGCCCGATGTGCCCTCGATCAGTGTACTGTCCGTCCGAAAAAAGCCGATCAGATCAATGTCTGAGTAAAGGAACAGCGGTTCGGGTTCCATTCTGAATTCTCTGATCCCTCCTTCTGCCTTCCAACCGACATTGCGCATGTCGGAAACCAGACTATCGGTAAGGTTCAGCATGCAGGAATAGAGGTATTCCGATGTGATGCGTTTGGGGGACGAACCACTGAACTGCTTCAGGTGTACCAGCCAGCTGCTCAGCATCTCCTCTCCTTCCTGATCGTACAGAGCAAGTGAACTGGCCAGAAGCGAAACCCACGAACGATGATCCTTCACCCGCTTTCGCAACATGTGGTTGCAGCTGCTGATCAGGTCTTTTTGTTGTGTTTCACTCCATTCCTGAAGGAAGACGTCCCGAAACCGAAGGAATAAAGACTCTGAATCTCCATAGTCTTCGCTAAAACTCAGGAAGTAGTCGTTCAGGTCCGAAATGAAGCGGTCCGGTTCTTCATGAAACTTCTTCAGTTGTTGCCCGTGCAGTCCAACACTCAAAATGAAAGCAAAGAAGATCAGAATCTGTTTCATGCTCTTTGGAATTCTTGTGCGACCCATCCGTCCTGTTCTACGGAACGTCCGGCCTGCCATCCATATTTCGCGGCCTGCCTGCGGATAGGCTCTGCATCGTGGGCATAGAATCCACTGAGGATCCATCGCCCCCTTTCCGCGGTCATTTCATGGTAGATCGGGATGTGTTCAAGAAGAACGTTCCTATTGATGTTGGCCAGGATCAGATCGAAAGCCTTTTCCGATGCATCCAATGCTTCCGGACCACCGTGGACCACACGGCAGTGGCTGCAGCTGTTCCGAGCCATATTCTCCTCCGTACTGGCACAGGCCCAGTCAAAATTGTCGGCAAGCACGACTTCCCGAGCCCCTTTCTTTTCGGCCAGGATGCCCAACACACCCGTTCCGCATCCCATGTCCAGGACACGCTCCCCGCTGATCTCCATCTCCTCCATCAATCGGATGACCAAGGAAGTGGTGGCGTGATGGCCCGTGCCGAAGGCCATGGCTGGACGAACTTCCAATTCGAAGGAAAAGCGTTCAGACGGATCGTGGAAGGGTGCACGGATGCGGCAGTAACCTCCGATCTCCACAGCGGGATAATTCCTTTCCCACTCTTCGTTCCAATTGCGGTCTTCCAGGGGTTCGGTGCGGATCTCGCCTACTTTCAGACCCGACAGAACAGATCGTATCTGTTCGGAACCGGGAGCCGTATCCGGATCTTCCCAGTAAGCCAAAAGGGTGGACGACTGCTCCTCGAAATAAGAAAACCCAAGATTTTGGAGAAAGGCAGACGCGATCTCCACATCACCGTCCTGAACCAGATCGATCTCAAAGGCGAGCCAGCTCATCCCCCCATGGCGTAGATGATGCGAATGAAATCATCCGCTTTGAGACTGGCCCCACCGACAAGGCCGCCGTCAATATCCGCATGTGCGAACAGATCGGCTGCGTTGCCAGGTTTAACGCTTCCACCGTACAAAATACTCGTGGCCTCGGCAGTGGCCGCACCAAAGAGTTCCTCAAGCACAGATCGGATGAAGTGGTGCATGGATCCGGCTTGCGCTACAGTGGCTGTTTCTCCAGTGCCAATGGCCCAGACCGGCTCATATGCAATGATCACATTTGTCATTTCATCGGCAGAAAAGTCTTTGAATGCCGTCCGGATCTGACCGCCCACCACCTCTTCGTGTGCATCGGACTTTCGCTCGTCCAATCGCTCTCCACAGCAATAGATGACACTGAGCTCATTTTTGAGTGCGGCCTTCATCTTTTTGGCGATCAGCTCATCGGTCTCTCCGAAGAACTCCCGGCGTTCCGAGTGGCCGAGGATGACGGCATCGGCATCGATGGATCGGATCATCTGTGCAGAGACCTCACCAGTAAACGCACCCGAAGCTTCTTCATGACAGTTTTGAGCCGCCACAGCGATGCCTGGTGTGAACAGAAGCAACTCCGTAATGGGCTGAATGTGCAGAGAAGGAGGCGCTATGATCACGTGCGTATCGCCCATCTTTTCTTCTTGAAGTCCTTCCAGGAGGGCCTCGGCGAGTTCAATGGACTCTTCGTACACGAGATTCATTTTCCAGTTGCCGGCAACTATTTTTCTTCTGGGCATGGGTTTCATATTGAAGGTTTCATTAAAAGAGATTCAGGCATATTCCACTTGCTTTGGGCGGGATAACGAATGTGGGCTCTCCAGATGAGTCCGCACACCAAGGGATCGAGCAGTACATGGGTCTCATTCTTGTTCACATGCGCTTCATCCAGCACTTCTTTTTCCAGACGGAAGAACAGGTAGCCACAACGGCCAGCATTGGCCTGTACCAGGACTTTCTCATTCGCATCCCTGCCCGGCAAACGGATCTGCAGGGAACCTGTTTCCAAGCGCATCGCCTGAAGCAGCTTGGATTTCTTGTCCGAAGACATCAATTCGGAATGTCGCTCTTTACAGCTTGAGGCACAGTCCCATTTTGCATGGAATGAACGGCATTTCCATTTGGCGTTCTTTGGTTTTTCGACCGTACAAAGTTTGAATCTGCGCAGCCAGTAACTCAACACCTTTTTTGCATCGGATGCCCGCAGAAAAAAGGCGAGCTGTTCTTCTTCTGGGGACACTCCGCTTCGCAAACACAACTGATCACACTCCTCATCCCAATACACGGCCGTTCCCCGAGCCTCTGCAGGCAACAGATCTCCACCGGCATGCAACTTCAGCTGCGCGATCATTTTGGATCCGGTGCGCTCACACTGCAGTTCGGCGACCTCCTGCTGAATGCGTACATCTTCTGCTTCAGGACTCAAGAATATCTTCGAGAGTTCACCATTCAACTTTTCCGCAAGTCCGGACCTCAACAGCTGTCGGTCCTTGTCGTAGAGATAGTAGATTCCCGCCTCGTCTTTGATGTCCCGGATGAGCTTCTGATGACGCTCCGAAGGCTGTTCCTTGGCGTCGCCCAACTTTCCCATGGAACGGATACGGTTCTCCACATCCTTGTCCAATATCCTGCGAAAGAGATCGACCGTGGCCCGCGCGTCATCGCCTGCCCTGTGATTCCTCGGCAGCCAAATGCCCAATGAAGAGCACAGTGAGGTCAGCTTGTAGCTGTCTTCACCTGGAAAGAGCTTTCGACTCCAATTGACCGTGTCGATGGTAGACCGTTCGTAGTCGTAGCCCAAGCGTGCAAACTCCTGACGGACCATACGGTAATCAAAGGAGACGCCGTGGCCCACCAAAATAGCGCCTTCAGTGATCTCCACTACGCGCTTGGCGATCTCCTGCCAGCGGGGTGCAGAGCGGATCATTTTAGGTGTGATTCCCGTCATGCGCTGCACAAAAGGCTGAATAGGTCTTTCTGTGTGGACCAGGGAGATCAGCTGATCGACGATCTTCTCCCCGTCAAAGCGATACAAGGCGATCTCGATGATCGCATCCTTGTCGATCGGACCACCTGTGGACTCCACATCGAGTACAACGTACATAGAAGCGAAGATAGATGCGGGCAGGGCCGGCACAACAGGGCCGGCACATCAAGTTTTCCAAAGGTCGGATGTTCAATAGTTGCGGGGACCGAAAGCGGCCGTTCCCACACGAACCATCGTACTCCCCTCTTCCTGTGCGATCTGCAGATCTCCGGACATTCCCATGGAAAGTATGCCCAGATCGAATCCGGCTTTCCGCATGTCTTGAAACATTCTGTTCAAGTCACGAAACTCCTTTCGGATCTGATCCTCATCCGGTGTGTTGGTGGCCATCCCCATCAGCCCCTGAATATTGATGTTCGGCCATTCTCCCTGATCGCTTCGCTGCAGGATCTCCTCGAGAAGTGACTCATCCATGCCCGTTTTGGTCGATTCTTGAGCGATGCTCATTTGAAGGAGCACCCCAATGACGCGATCGTTCTGTCGGGCGCGTTTATCGACCTCCTTCAGCAATTTCAAGCTGTCCACGCTGTGGATCAGATGGATGAAAGGTGCGATGTATTTCACCTTATTGGTCTGCAAATGACCGATCATGTGCCAGCGGACATCCGAAGACATCTGCGGTTGCTTTTCGACGAGTTCCTGCACCTTGTTCTCACCGAAATCGCGCTGGCCGGCCTCATAGGCAGAAAAGAGTTTTTCGATGGGCTGCCTTTTGCTTACGGCCACGAGCAAGACGCCCGCATCCAATCGGTTCCGCAGGCGTTCGAGATATTCAGCGACTTCATTCATCTTCTAAAGAATAAACCAACAAACCACTCCTGAGTTTGGGTTCAACGTAGGTGCTCTTGGGCGGCATCACCCGGTCGGCATCTGCCACAGACTTGATGTCCTCTACGCTCGGTCGGGGCATCCGAAATCCGAAGCTGCCCCCGGAAGCGTCGACATGCTCCTTCATTCCCGCACCCAGATCGGTGTCTGGAAGAAATGTCATTCGCGGGTCGGTCCGTTCATCACTGATGGAAAAGACTTCGGCCAGGACATAACGGCTGAACTGTGCAGCGGAAAGTTCTTCCATCTCAGGCTTTGAACTGCGCTCTTTGAGTTTCATGTCCCACCATTCTCCTTGCGTATACAATTGAAATTCTCCAGCAGACAGCTCCCTTGGACCATTCGAGGGAGCGCAATCAAAGTATTCGGACAGGGAGCGAAACACCTCATCTTTTGTTTCCGAACCTCTGCGTACGATCCTTGAGAATGGAGAGAGATGCAGTTCTTGCTCGTCCATCAAGAATGCCATGAAGCGCTGGTTGACCTCATTGGGTGAGCGTTCACAAAGCAGAGCACTCGAGGCGATCCGGTGATGCCCATCCGCGATATACAATCGCTCGACCTGCGCATAGCATTTCTTTATTCCTTCTATTCGTTCTTTGGAGGTGACGGGCCAAAGAAGATGCGTCACCCTATCTGTCGTGGTGAATTCGTAATCCGGACGCTCGGTCATGATCTCGTCGAGCATTTGGTTCAGATCGGGAAGAGGCCGATGACTGAGCAAGACAGGCTCTGCATTGAAACCAGTCTCCGACAGATACGAAGTGAACATTTCCTCTCTTTGTGGCAGAGTGTGTTCGTGCCGCATCACATGCCCCTTGTTGTAATCAGAAACACTGGCGGTGGCCACCACTCCAGCAAATGCCCTTTGCTCATGTAGCTGCTGGTAGACATAAAAAGCAGGGGTTTCCTCCATGCAGAATATGCCTGCTTCACGAAACTCGTTGAAGCGCGACTGGACCTTTTTGTAACGTGCAGATCCAGAAGCACTGGACTTTCCGAATGGGTCGGGATGGATGACCTGAAGAAAGGAAAACGGATTGTAAAGCAACTTGTCCTTGAGTTTCTCCTCTTCGTAGGTCAAATATGATCGCGTGGCCACCAAGTGGGCCTTGTCACGCGTAGGGCGCAGTGCTCTAAAAGGTTGGACGTCCATGTTCAGCGGATGGGGGTCGTCAAATATAAAAGATGACGCGGCGGTTCACCCAACAGAACTTCTGTTCAGGGGGCGGGTGTGTAGTATCCGAGTGCTGAAGCCATTTGCGCCTCCAGATCGCGAATGCGGCGCTCGTCAGAAGGATGCGTACTTACGAATTCCGGCGGCTTCGCACCACCCTGAGCGGCCATTCTTCGCCAAAATTCAGGGGCCTCCCGTGGATCGTAGCCAGCAAGCGCCATAAAGATCAAACCCATTTGATCGGCCTCTGACTCGTGCTTGCGACTGAATGGCAAGAGAACGCCCAATTGAGCCGCCGCACCAAAGGCTGTGAGATAAATGCTGCGCAATTCATCGGACTCCTCTACTGTGGCTGCTGTAATGACCTGCTGACCCATCTGAGCCAATACCTGCTGAGACATGCGTTCAGCACCATGACCGGCAATGGCATGGGCCACTTCGTGTCCCATGACGACAGCAATTCCCTTTTCGTCTCTGCAAATGGGAAGTATGCCCGTGTAGAAGGCCACTTTTCCCCCGGGCATGCACCATGCATTCACCTGATCGCTTTCGATCAGATTGAATTCCCACTCGAAACCTTCAAGCACTTCTGCATGGCCCGTACTGCTCATGTAGTTTTCAACGGCCGATTGTATGCGCTTACCCACCTTCTTGACCAACTGCACCTTATCGCGGTCCCCGCTCATATTGGCTTCCTCAAGCACATGCGCATATTGCTGAAAACTCATCGTCCGCACCTGCGATTCAGGCATCAGAGAAAGCTTTCGCCGACCTGTGATTGGAACGGTCTTACAGGCTTGAAATATCCAAACGCCCAAGAGCAAGCATGCGATCAGCGGAGTCCATTTATTGAGCAGTGCAGTCATAAGCGGTAACAAAATTGGTCAAAGCACAAATTTAACCATGACCGCTCCCTTCTCGACGATGAAGAATTTATTACCCCTGTGCCTGCACAGGGTTTTACCTTTGGGGTCCAATTGATTCACAGATGATCGCCATTACCCTACCCGACGGAAGCGTTCGCACATATGAAGAAGGTGCCAGCGCCCTTGATGTGGCCCGAAGTATTTCTGAAGGCCTGGCCCGTAATGTCCTTTCGGCTCAATGGAACGGACAAACCATTGAGGCCGGGGCAGAACTTCCAGGAGATGGTGAACTGAGGCTGTTCACATGGAACGACCCGCAGGGAAAACAGGCCTTCTGGCACTCTTCTGCCCATGTCATGGCTCAGGCGCTGTTGAAACTCTATCCCGAGGCCAAACTCACCATCGGGCCGGCCATCGAAAACGGCTTCTATTACGATGTCGATCTGGGGGAGCAGACCCTTTCTGAGAAGGATTTTCCGGCCCTCGAGGCCAAAATGATCGAACTGGCCAGAGAAAAAGCCGAATTCAAAATGCGTTCGGTGAGTAAAGAGGAGGCCTTGTCCATTTACTCGGGCAACGAGTACAAAAGCGAGCTCATTGAGCATCTGGAAGACGGCAGTATCACCTTTTGCGACCACAGCGATTTTACGGATCTGTGCCGGGGCGGCCACATACCGAATACCGGTGTGATCAAGGCCATCAAGGTGATGAGTGTGGCGGGGGCCTACTGGCGCGGAGATGAAAACAAACCGCAGTTGACCCGGGTCTACGGAACGAGTTTTCCCAAAAAGGCCATGCTCAGCGAATACCTGGAGCATCTGGAAGAAGCGAAAAAAAGGGACCACCGAAAACTCGGAAGGGAATTGGAGCTCTTCACCTTCTCCCAAAGGGTCGGACAGGGGCTGCCCCTGTGGCTGCCCAAAGGTGCCGAACTGAGAGAGCGCCTCGAACAATTCCTCAAACTGGCCCAAAGGAAAGCAGGCTACAAGCCAGTGATCAGCCCGCACATCGGGTCCAAAGAACTCTACGAAACATCAGGGCATTACGCCAAATACGGAGCCGACAGCTTCCAGCCGATCCATACACCGGAAGACGGAGAAGAATATCTGCTCAAGCCCATGAACTGTCCGCACCATTGCGAACTTTACAAAAGCAAACCCCGCTCCTACAGAGACCTTCCCGTTCGCTTTGCAGAATTTGGAACCGTCTACCGCTACGAACAGAGCGGAGAGCTTCACGGCCTGACGCGGGTGCGCGGGTTCACACAGGACGATGCCCACCTTTTCTGCACGCCAGAACAGGTAAAAGAAGAGTTCAAGAACGTGATCGATCTGGTGCTCTACATATTGAAGACGCTCGATTTTCCTGAGTTCGTTGCCCAGATCAGTTTGCGCGATCCAAAGCAGCCCGAGAAGTACATCGGATCCACAGCGAACTGGGACAAGGCGGAGCAAGCCATCATCGAGGCTGCGGAGGAAAAGGAACTCAAAACAGTGGTGGAATACGGAGAGGCGGCCTTTTACGGGCCCAAACTGGATTTCATGGTCAAGGATGCGCTGAACAGAAGCTGGCAGCTGGGCACCATACAGGTGGATTACAACCTACCGGAACGTTTTGAACTGGAGTACAAGGGCTCGGACAATGAGGTGCACCGGCCGGTGATGATCCACAGGGCGCCCTTTGGATCGATGGAGCGATTTGTCGCCGTATTGCTCGAACACTGTGGTGGAAATTTCCCCCTTTGGCTCACCCCCGATCAAGTGGTCATTTTACCCATTTCAGAGAAGTATGTGGCGCACGCACACAGCCTTTTGAAATTGCTTGATAATTGCGATATTCGCGCCCTCGTTGACGAGCGCAACGAAAAGACGGGCAGGAAGATACGGGATGCTGAACTGAACAAGATCCCTTTTATGCTGATCATCGGCGAAAAGGAATTGAATGAGGACACAGTATCGGTGAGAAGGCACGGAGATGGAGATATGGGCAGCATGGAATTGGAGGACTTCATTCACCTGGTGAATGAAGCAGTGAAAAAGGAATTAGCAACGGATTAACCAAAACAGAACACACTGAGGCGAGCACCCAGAAAGGAGCCGAAAAGGCGCGAGGAAGACAAGCACAGAGTCAACCGGAACATAACAGCACCGAAGGTGCGGTTGGTAGGTGACAATGTTGAGGAACAAGGTGTTTTTACGACAGCAGAGGCCCTCAGGCTTGCAGAAAGCCAGGAACTGGATCTGGTAGAGATCAGTCCAAAGGCAGACCCACCGGTCGCCAAGATATTGGACTACCGCAAATTCCTCTACGACCAGAAGAAGCGGCAGAAGGAACTTGATGCCAAAAACATCAAGGTGGTGGTGAAGGAAATACGGTTCGGGCCGAACACGGACGAACACGATTACGCGTTCAAAAAGAAGCACGCGATCAACTTCCTGAAGGAAGGATCAAAGATCAAGGCGTTCGTCTTCTTCCGGGGGCGTTCGATCGTGTTCAAGGACAAAGGAGAGATCCTTTTGCTGCAGTTGGCCCAGGACGTGGAAGAATTTGGGAAGGTGGAAAGCCTGCCCAAACTCGAAGGAAAGAGAATGATCATGATGCTGGCCCCTAGGACGCTGGCTGGAAAAAAGAAATAAGAACCTGAAAAAGGATCGAGATGCCAAAAATGAAAACCAAGTCGAGTGCCAAGAAGCGCTTCAAGCTGACCGGCACGGGAAAGATCAAGAGGAAGCACGCCTTCAAAAGCCACATCCTCACCAAGAAAAGCACCGTACAAAAGCGACGCCTGACCCATGCCACCCTGGTGCATGAGTCTGATGAGAAGAATATCAAACAGCAACTGGTCCTCTGAACGGCCCGGTTCCAATCTGAACCCTGATGCCGGCACCTAAGAGCGGTTCCCGAACCGACGCCGTCATCAAAAACAAACAACAACATGCCAAGATCGGTCAATCATGTTGCCTCGAGAGCCCGCAGGAAAAAGATCCTCAAGCTGGCCAAAGGCTCCTTCGGAAGAAGAAAGAATGTATGGACGGTAGCCAAGAACTCCGTCGAAAAAGGATTGCAGTATGCCTACAGGGATCGCCGAAACAAGAAGCGTTCTTTCCGGGCCCTTTGGATCCAAAGGATCAATGCCGGAGCCCGTCTTCATGGCATGTCCTATTCTCAGTTCATGGGCAAGATGAACAAGTCTGGGATCGAGCTGAACCGAAAAGTTCTGGCGGATCTGGCCATGAATCATCCAGAGGCCTTCAAAAAAGTTTGTGAGAGCATTCGCTGAAACTTTCCCCTCTGAAAGAATTGACCACGCCCTGTGCGTGGTTTTTTATTTTCGCTGCATGCAGAAATGCCTCTTGATCCTGTGCATGGTCGTTGGCGCTCATGCCATTGGACAACAGAGCGAAACATGCGAGGCTGATATTTTGTACGCCGTCCATACGCCATCTGGCCTCAAGCTGAGGTCGGGACCCAGTACGAAGGCCGAACACTTGGTCACGGTCCCTAAGGACAGTGTGGTGCTCGCCTGCAAAAAGACCTTCGGTACATTGGAAGTGGGCGATACGCAGGGCTACTGGCGATCTGTTCGATACAAGCAGTACGAAGGATTCATGTTCGATGGCTACCTCAGGCCACTTTTGGCTTCTTCACCCGACAGCATCAGCCTTGCTGCAGAAGATGGCGCATCAAATGATGCGGCCCGACCACTGGCACCTAGTTCCTTCACACTGGCCATGGAGACCTACAATTACTGTGGAAACTACGATCAACTCGACCCCTCCCTCCATTGGTACGGCATCTACCCGCCCGAGAATGGAAAATCCGCTTTTTCTCTCCAAGGCATACGTCTGGAACTCGTGCTCTTGGGCAAGAATGAAGCGGGCATTATGGAATTCGATGTTCGCACCGACCGGGAAGAAAAGTCCCTTTTCCTGATCGGAACGGACCAGCAGCTGGAAAGAGGGGATCTGCTCTATCTCTCATCTGCCTGGCAGAATGAACTTCCTGTATTGCTTCACCCCGGAAAGGAAACAAAAGTATTTGCTCGATCTGTGGCCGAAGACCCTAAAAACCTGCATGTTCAGGCATTTGGCGGTGTGATGCCCGGAACGGACGGGGAATGTCTCTCCCTTGTGAACTACCAGATACACCTGCAGACCGACGGCCCCGCGGACCAGAGAACGCAGGACATTGCTCCACTGATCGGCACAAAAGACGCATGCGCACCTCCAGAGCTCATCTGGTTCGGCGATCTGAACCGCGATGGTTATTCCGATGCGCTCATGGCCGTTAAGAATCGAGATGGCGCCCGACTGAGCCTTTTGGTCAGTGGGCAGGAAAGCACAGATATTTGGGAACTTGCAGACAGCTGGACCATCAAAGACTGCCGACCATGAAAAAAGAACTCGAGTTCAATAAAAATGAAGATGCGCTTAAGCTCTTGCTGACGGATGTCAAAAAACGGCTGGAGAAGGTCAAGCTGGGAGGGGGCAAAAAAAAGATCGAGAAACAGCACGCACAGGGCAAGATGACCGCTCGGGAGCGCATTGCTTCGTTGCTCGACAGCGACAGGCCTTCTTTTGAGATCGGCGCCTTTGCTGCGGAGGGCATGTATAGCGAACACGGGGGGTGTCCTGCGGCTGGTGTAATAGTCGTAATCGGCTGGATCGAAGGCAGGCAATGCATTGTTGCGGCCAATGATGCCACCGTCAAAGCCGGTGCCTGGTTCCCTATGACCGGTAAAAAGAATCTTAGAGCCCAGGAGATCGCCCTTGAAAACCATTTGCCCATCATCTACTTGGTGGACAGCGCGGGCGTCTATCTCCCCATGCAGGACGAGATCTTCCCGGACAAAGAACACTTCGGTCGCATCTTCAGGAACAATGCGGTCCTTTCCTCAAAAGGCATCACACAGATCTCAGCAGTGATGGGCAGTTGTGTTGCAGGAGGGGCCTATTTGCCCATCATGAGTGATGAGGCGCTCATTGTTGAGAAGACAGGAAGCATTTTTCTGGCGGGTTCCTATTTGGTCAAAGCCGCCATTGGTGAAGACATCGACAATGAAACCCTTGGAGGTGCCGACACACATTGTGAGATCAGTGGGGTAACGGACTACAAAGCCAAAGACGATCAGGACGCGATCAACACCATCAAAGGCATCATGGGTAAAATGGGAAGTTCACCCAAAGCCGGTTTCGATCGCAGCGCGCCCAAAGCGCCAAAAAAAGACGAAAAAGAGCTTTACGGCATGTTGCCAGAAGATCGATCAAAGCCCTACCGCAGCCTGGACATCATTGAACGCCTGGTGGATGACAGTGATTTCCAGCAGTACAAGGAGGGTTTTGGGAAGACGCTTCTCTGTGGTTATGCACGGATCGATGGATGGGCCGTGGGCATCGTCGCCAATAACCGGGAGATCATCCGAACCAAAAAGGGTGAAATGCAACTGGGCGGAGTCATTTATTCCGATTCCGCCGACAAAGCAGCACGCTTCATCGCCAACTGCAACCAAAAACGGATTCCACTGCTCTTCCTTCAGGATGTCACCGGATTCATGGTGGGATCGCGTTCTGAGCACGGCGGGATCATCAAAGACGGGGCAAAAATGGTGAACGCCATGAGCAACTCTGTCGTCCCCAAATTCACTGTGATCATTGGGAATTCGTTTGGCGCTGGAAATTATGCCATGTGCGGCAAGGCCTATGACCCACGCCTGATCGTGGCCTGGCCCTCTGCACAACTTGCCGTCATGGGAGGAGAACAAGCCGCCAAGGTGCTTCTTCAGATCGAAAAAGCCCGATTGAGCAAAGAGGGGGAATTCGGCGAGAAAGAAGAGCAGGAATTGCTCGATCGCATCGAAAAGCGATATAAAGATCAGATGTCTCCGTATTACGCAGCCTCGCGCATGTGGGTGGACGCCATCATCGATCCCATGGACACCCGTGGCTGGGTGAGCGCGGGCATCGAAATGGCCAACCACAATTCCGAAGAGAAGGCCTTCAACACGGGCATACTCCAAACCTGATGGAAGCCCATTTCGAACTCGGATACATCAAAAAAACAAGCGGACTGCAGGGTGTGCTGCTCGTTCAACCGGATACCGACCGACCTGAACACTACCTCGGGGCTGAGGCATTCTTCCTTGAAGAAAACGGACAGGCGGTCCCCTACTTCTTGAAGGAATGTACGCTGGACAACAAGGGCCTCATGCGCGTTCAATTCGAGGAGGTCGAGGATGCCGATTCAGCAAGTCGGTTTGTGGGAAAGAAGGTCTTTCTGCCCCTCCATCTGCTTCCATCTCTTGAGGGGAAGCAATTCTATTTCCATGAGGTGATCGGATGGAATGCGATCGATGAAAACAACCAGACCATCGGGTCCATTGTGGATGTGCTCGACAGGGGGCCACAGGAATTGCTCCTGGTGAAAAGTGCGGAGAACAAAGAGATCTACCTTCCTCTGGCAGACGACTTTCTCCTTGAAGTGGACCGCGTTAAAAACGAATTGAAACTCATTGTGCCCGAAGGCCTGCTCGATCTCTGACCGCAGCATCCTTCGATGGATTCAGACAGACTGTTTCCAACCGGCCTATGCTTTTGGGCCAACTCTTGGATAAAATCGCTTCCGAAGGGCTGCGGACAAACGAACCAAAAGGATCAAGGCGGGAACTTCGACCAACGGACCGACCACTCCTGCGAAAGCTTCACCCGAATTCAGGCCAAAGACCGCAATCGCCACAGCAATGGCCAACTCAAAGTTGTTTCCTGCTGCGGTAAAGGAAATGGCCGCATTCTGATCGTAGCGGGCACCCATCATTTTACTGATGAAGAAACCGATGAGAAACATCAGAGAGAAATAGATCAACAAAGGGATGGAAATACGCAGGACATCCAAAGGAATGTCCACGATCATTTCACCCTTGAGTGAGAACATCAATACGATCGTAAAAAGAAGGGCAATGAGCGTCAGGGGTGCAATCCTCGGCAGATAAGTGGATTCATACCATTCCAAACCCCTGGATCGGATCAGCCACCAACGACTCAGCGCACCTGCCAAAAAAGGTATGCCCAAATAGATGGCTACACTCCCTGCAATGGTTTGAATGGAAATGTCGACCAGGGCTCCCGGGTAACCGAAATAAGGAGGAAGCACCGTGATGAAGAGCCATGCATAGAAGCTGTAGGTGAACACTTGGAATAGACTGTTGAGCGCCACCAACCCTGCCCCATATTCTGGACTGCCATCGGCCAGATCGTTCCAAACCAACACCATGGCAATGCACCTGGCCAAGCCGATCAGTATGAGCCCGACCATGTAGTGCGGATGGTCTTGCAAGAAAAAAAGCGCCAGGCCGAACATGAGTAAGGGACCGATGATCCAATTCAGTAAAAGAGAAACGGACAGCATCCGCACATCTTTGAAAACCTCTGGCAGCAGTCGATAATTCACTTTCGCCAAAGGCGGGTACATCATGATGATAAGCCCGATGGCAATTGGAATATTGGTGCTTCCAAAACTCAGGACTTCGATACCACTTGCAACAGAGGGCACAAAGTAGCCGAGGCCGACGCCCAAGAACATGGCCAAAAAGATCCACAGGGTCAAATAGGTGTCTTGGAAACCGAGTCTTTTCATTAGTAGGGTGGCGGTTTCAATTCAAAAGATTCATCGCTCACATACTCATTAAGCCGACGGCCCATGGTCTGAAACAGTTCTCTTTGTTGCTGCGCAAACGACATCTTGTCAAATCATTTCATGAATTCCCCAGACCTCAGAGACGGCTACAGATGGATCACCTCGTCATATGCGTCGGCAGATGCCTCCATGACCGCTTCACTCATCGTCGGGTGCGGGTGTACGCTTTTCACGATCTCCATTCCCGTGGTCTCCAGTTTTCGCGCCACCACGGCCTCAGCGATCATTTCTGTGACATTGGCTCCAACCATGTGGCAACCGAGGAATTCACCGTATTTCTTATCGAAAATGACTTTGACAAAGCCATCCTTATGTCCGGCTGCGCTGGCCTTTCCACTGGCTGAGAAGGGAAACTTACCCACGCGGAGTTCGTAGCCCGCCTCTTTGGCTTGTTTTTCGGTCATTCCAACAGAAGCGATCTCAGGCGAACAATAAGTGCATCCTGGGATATTTCCGTAGTTCAGCGGTTGGGGATGATGCCCGGCGATCTTTTCTACGCAAATGATGCCTTCCGCACTGGCTACATGCGCGAGCGCCTGTCCGGGAACACAGTCACCGATGGCGTACACACCGCCCACGCTGGTCTGGTAGTACTCATCGACCACGATCTTGCCCTTCTCGGTCTTGATCCCCAGTTCCTCGAGCCCTATGCCCTCGATATTCGCCTGAACGCCCACGGCTGAAAGGACCACATCGCATTCGATCTGCTCTTCGCCCTTTGGGGTTTTCACGTGTACCACACACTGTTTGCCCTTGGTGTCCACAGAGGTCACCTCGCTTTTGGTCTTGATGGCGATGCCCTGTTTCTTGAAACTTCGCTCGAGCTGTTTGCCCACTTCCTCGTCTTCCAATGGGACGATCTGTGGCAGATATTCCACAATGGTCACATCGGTTCCCATGGCGTTGTAGAAGTAGGCAAATTCGACCCCGATCGCACCTGAACCAACAACGACGAGCTTCTTGGGCTGCTTGGGCAGGGTCATGGCCTCCCGATATCCGATGATCTTCTTACCGTCTTGCGGCAAACTGGGCAATTGGCGGCTTCTGGCGCCCGTTGCAATGATGATGTGCTTGGCTGTATGCTCCGTTTGCTTTCCGGAAGCATCTTTGACCTGCACTCTTTGGGGGGAAACCAATCGGCCATCTCCCATGATCACCTCGATCTTGTTCTTCTTCATTAGGAATTGAACTCCGTTGCTCATGCCCTCAGCCACTCCCCTGCTCCTTTTCACTACCGAGGAAAAGTCGTGCTTGGCTTCTTTGATATCGATACCGTAGTCGCCTGCGTGGCGGATGTAATCAAATACATTGGCACTCTTGAGCAAAGCTTTGGTCGGTATGCAGCCCCAGTTCAGACAGATTCCACCCAGACTCTCCCGTTCGATCACGGCAGTCTTGAGACCGAGCTGTGCCGCGCGAATGGCTGTAACATATCCCCCAGGGCCGCTGCCCAATACGATGACGTCAAAATTCATGAATAGCTAGTTTTGCGATCGCACAAATTTACGTCAAGGCCCATCATTATCCATCCGCAGAATTCATGACCGATAAGCTTCAGGAACCCTTCAGAAAGGAGGAAGGAAAAGAACGACCCCAAGGACCGGAATGGATGTCTGAAAGACCCAGGAAAGCGCTGGAACAGCTGTACAAGTGGACCCGCTTCATAGGGATCTCCGGCAGCATCATTTCGGCATTCATCTTGCTCAATGGGCTTGCTTTATTTGCCAATCCTGCAGCAGCCGAGCAAGCCCTCGGCGGAGCACTTCCAGGAGTGGACCTCAGGGGCATCGCTTTGCTTTACGTTGCATTTGGTGCAGCATACATCTTTCCCATGCGCCATCTTTTGAAATTCAGCCGTCAGATCGAACTCTATTTCAAACGCGAACAGATGGAACAGGCCGTAGAGGCCCTGATCAGTATCAGCAGCTTCTTCAAGATCATTGGCGTGGTGATCCTCCTCTTCCTGGGCGTCTACATCCTTGGAATGATGGGGAGCATCGTCAGTCTTTGATGGCCACGGCGCTGATCTCCACATTCACCCCAAGGGGCAATCCTGCCACAGCCACTGTCTCGCGTGCCGGCTGAGCTTCTCCGAAATAGGTCGCATAGACCTTGTTCACGATGGGAAAATGCTTCATGTCAGAGAGAAATATGCTGCACTTGACGACCTCTTCCATGGCCATTCCACCCGCATGAAGAACCGCTTTCAAATTTTCTAGGACTTGTCGGGTCTCCTCTTCTATGCTGGCCATTTTCAATTCACCTGTTTCGGGATCTGAGGCGATCTGTCCGCTGCAAAAGAGCATATTGGCCGATTTGACAGCCTGACTATACGGACCGATGGGTTCGGGTGCATGATGAGTGAATACGGTAGATGACATGTGAATTGGATTAGGTGAAGGAAAAGTAAAATATTTGTCCATCGCATGAAGCCACACATTTTACTGCTCGACAACTTCGACAGCTTCACTTACAATTTGAAACACCACCTTTCCTCCTTGGGGGCCAAGGTGGAGGTGGTCCGCAACGACCGAAAAGACTGGCGTTCTTTCCAGGGCAGCCACATTGTGCTGTCACCAGGCCCGGGCCTCCCGGGATCTTCAGGGGCGCTGATGGACTGCATTGCCCATTACTCAGGCAAGAAGCCCATCCTTGGCGTCTGCCTCGGTCATCAGGCCTTGGCCGAATACAACGGAGGTTCCCTGTTCAATCTGGATCATGTCCGCCACGGCAAGCAAAAGAAGATTGACATCCTTTCCGAAGGAGTGCTGTTCCGGGGGCTCACAAAGGATCTTTCCGTAGGGCTGTATCATTCGTGGGCGGTGCGCGATGTTCCCGAGGGCTTCAAGCTCACCGCTCTGGACGAAGACGGCGTCGTCATGGGTATGGAAAATGAGCGAGACGGCAGTTTCGGTGTCCAATTCCATCCCGAGAGCGTCATGTGCCCCGGTGGTATCGATCTGTTGGCCAATTTCTTGGCCTTCAGCTGATGCGCGAGAGCACCAAGCAGAGATAATTCCACACTTTTTCGGCCGAACCAATGTGTGCGCACTCGTCGGGACTATGGGCATTGCGTATGGTGGGGCCAAAACTGATCATCTGCATCTCAGGCATGGCTTCGCCGATCAATCCACATTCCAATCCGGCGTGACATGCAAGGACCTTGGGCGGACGTCCAAACGATTCTTCATGCAGCTCGGTCATAAGCCGTACCAGCGATGAATCAGGTTGCGGAGTCCATCCAGGATAACTCCCTTCTGTGCGAACCTCGGCCCCCATTGCCCGAAACGGAGAAGCGACCGTGTCAGAAACATCCCACTTGGCCGACTCCCGGCTGCTCCTTTGCAGGCTCTGTACATCCAACTGGCCATCGGAAAGTCTCACCCGGGCCAGATTGCTCGAAGATTCCACAAGGTCTGCCACCTCAGGACTGAGCCGATAGATGCCGTTGAAGGTGGCCTGAAGCTGATGAATGAGGCTTCTCTGATCGTCCGGCTTCAATCCGATCTCGGGTCGTTCGATCTCAAGACAGCGAAGAGACAGCTCAGGATCGGTGAAGCTGTATTCCCGCTGAAAGACCTCTTCCATTTCACGGATGATTCTGTCGATCCCAGCGCTTTGGTCTTGTGAACAGGAAATATGAGCGACTGCTTCCCTCGGGATGGCATTCCTCAGACCACCGCCATCCACTTCATTCAATGTGAAGACGCACTGCTGCTGCAGCCGATGCAAAAGACGAAACAACAGTTTATTGGCGTTTGCGCGACCCAGGTGAATGTCCGTTCCGGAATGTCCGCCAAAGAGCCCCTTCAACTCAATGGCCCAGCCGACATATGAATCTGGTACGGACTCCGTATCAAAAGTGTGTTCAACGAGGGTATCCACCCCGCCAGCACAACCGATGGTCAATTCGTCGTCCTCTTCCGTGTCGATGTTCAACAGATACTTCGCCTCCAGCCAATTCTTCTGAAGGCCTTTGGCACCCGTCATCCCAGTTTCTTCATCGATGGTGAACAAGGCCTCTAAACGCGGATGCGCCACACGATCGCTGTCCAATACTGCCAGCATATAGGCCACCCCCAATCCATTGTCCGCGCCCAGCGTGGTTCCCTCCGCCTTGAGCCACGCTCCTTCCACCTTCATACGGATGCCTTCGGTGGCAAAGTCAAATGCCACAGATGCATTCTTCTGGTGCACCATGTCCAAATGCCCCTGCAACGCCACGATCGGCCGATCCTCCATTCCCGGGCTGGCCGGCTTACAGATCAGCAGATTGCCCGCCTCATCCTCTTTGATCTCAAGATTTCTTTCGCTCGCAAAGGCCCTTACAAAACTGCAGGCCGCTTCTTCCTTTTTACTCGCTCTTGGGATGTCATTCAATTGGATGAAAAAATCCCAAAAGTTGCTCTCAGGTAAGTCGTTTCTATTCAGCATGTGGCTTTTTTAATCGCAAGCAAAGTAATTGAAGTCTGACGAAAAAGCCCCTGCTCTTCCATTGCTACAATTTTGATATTTGCAACTCATGCGCTTTCGGCATTTACATATCGTTTTCCTGCTTATCGGGATCGCAGGATCCCTGAGGGCGCAGCCTATCGAATTGTCCGATCTTTCGTCAGGCAATCCACGGCTCATCGGGGATCGGGCAGAATACATTGCTGACCGCAGTCACCAATTGGACTGGGAGGATCTGTCTTCTGTAGAAATGAAGCCATCGGACCAAGCGGTGATCACCTTTTCCGAGGCCTCCACGACCTACTGGTTTCGATTCCGTCTGCACTCGAATCAATCTATAGATGGAAACTACGTACTGGACATTCGCAATCCATTGCTCGATTCGGTAGATGTGTATCTCGTCCAGTCCGGGCAACTCATTCGCTCTTACCACACGGGTGACCGACATCCCTACAAGAGCAGGCCGCTCGAATACAATTCGTTTGCCTTCCCGATCTTTTCTCTGCAGGAAGGAGAATTCGAGATCCTTGTTCGGATCCGATCGACCGATCAGTTGCTGATCCCCTTCTACTTGGGCGAATCCCATTGGGTGTCGGCCATCAAGAACAATCAGGAACTTATTTTCGGCATATACATCGGGCTCATGCTCGTCATGTATCTATACAACGGCTTCATTTGGATATCCACGAGGGACAATGCCTATCTCTACTATGTCTCCTATGTGGGCTGTCTAATGATGGCGCAAATGATCCTCGAGGGAACTGCTTTTCACCGGTTGTTTCCCGAAAGTCCGGAAATACACAATTTCGGGGTGGTTCTCTTCAGTGCATTGACGGGGTTGGCGGCCATCAAATTCACCCGAAAATTCCTCAATCTCAAGGTCAGAGCGCCACGGTTGAGCAATGGTCTGTACCTCTTTGAAGGCCTGTATGTACTGGCTGTAATATTCCGCCTATTTGGCTTGTATGCCCTGAGCTTTCGAATGCTGGATGTCGGTGGGCTTCTGTCGTCCCTGTATGTGCTCGGCCTCTCCATTGCGCTGGTCCGCAAAGGATTTTCTGAAGCCAAATTCTATTTGGTCGCCTGGATATTCTTCATCCTCGGTGTCCTGGTCTACGTCTTGAAGAATTTTGGCTTGCTGCCTTTCAATACGCTGACAAGCAGCGCCATTCAAATTGGTTCAGCGATCGAGATCGTACTGCTCTCTTTCGCACTGGCCAACAGGATCAACAGATTGAGAAGGGAAAGAGAACAAGCCCAAAGAGAGCGATTGGAGGTGACCCGGGAAAACGAGCGGCTGATCAAGGAACAAAATGTGGTGCTGGAGCAAAAGGTCGAAGAGCGAACCAACGAATTGGAGGAGACGCTCAGCGACCTGAAGGAGACACAGGCCCAGCTGGTGGACGCAGAGAAAATGGCCTCCCTCGGACAATTGACAGCTGGAATCGCCCACGAGATCAACAATCCCATCAATTTTGTTTCCTCCAACATTTCGCCTTTGAAGAGGGACATCAAAGACATGTTGGACCTGATCGAGAATTACGAGCGACTTGAAGATGCCGATCTCAAAAAGGAACAGAGGCATGCGATCCTCGAGGAGATCAAGGACTTCAAGGAAGAGATCGACCTGAGTTTCCTCAAAACAGAAATAGACGCTCTCCTGGACGGCATTGATGAGGGCGCAACTCGAACGGCAGGGATCGTCAGCAGTTTAAAGACCTTTTCGCGTTTGGATGAAGAGGATTTCAAAGACACGAATATCGAAGAGGGGATCGACTCGACTTTGGCCATCCTGAACTCGAAGATCAGCGGTCAGATCGAACTGGTGAAGGAATACGCGGGCTTGCCTCTGGTCTATTGCAATTCTGGGAAAATGAATCAAGTATTCATGAATCTATTGAGCAATGCCATTTTTGCGATCAACGAGAACCGCTCGCAAGGGCATATCGACCATGGTTTGCTTACTGTGCGTACGAGGGAGTCCAAGAGCAGCTACATGATCGAGATCGAGGACAACGGCATAGGCATGAGCGACGAAGTCAAACAAAAGATCTTTGAGCCCTTCTTTACAACCAAAGAAGTAGGAGAAGGCACCGGGCTCGGACTGTCGATCGTCTACACCATTCTGCAGGAGCATCAGGCCAAAATGACCGTTGTTTCCGAAGAAAAGAAGGGAAGCCGGTTCAAGTTGAGTTTGCCGAAAGATCTAGAATCCAGGACCTCATGATCGTCGATAAGAACATACGTGTGCTTTACCTTGACGATGAGCCATCAAACCTCAATTCGTTTCGCGCCGCATTCAGAAGGCAATTCACCGTATATGTGACGGACAACCCCGACGATGCCCTGGAATTGGTAAGAGAAAAAAGACCGCAGTTGGTCTTCTCCGATCAACGGATGCCCGAGGTGAATGGAACAGATTTTCTGCGCACCGTTCACGAGCTGGACAGCAACACCATCAGGGTGCTGATCACAGCGTATACAGATGCAGCAGAGATCATCAACGCGATCAACCGGGGACGCATTTACCGATTCATTTCCAAGCCGTGGAATGAAGAAGAATTGCGGCAGACCATCATCAACGGCTACGAAATACATTCTACACGCAGAAAGCTGGAAGAGAAAGTCGAAGAACTTGAAAAGACAAATGAGGAGCTCAATAAGTTCATCTACAGTGCTTCCCACGATCTCAGGGCACCGCTCATGTCGATCCTCGGAGTGGTCAAACTCTCCGAGCTCGATCCACTGGACGAGGGCGCCCGCAATCTATTTCAGTTGATCGAGAACAGTGTGATGCGTATGGACGCCTTCATTTCAAGCATCATTGAATACTATCAAAATACGCGAAGCGAAAAAGAACTCAAGGAGATCGACTTTCGAGGACTGGTCGATGAGATCCTCGGGAATTTGAAATTTTTCGAGGGCGCTCGTGAGATGCAATACGACCTGCGCATCGATACGTGCCCAGGCTTTGTAACAGACCTCTTCCGCTTGCGCATTGTCTTGAGCAATCTGATATCCAATGCCATGAAATTCAATCGCCTCGATCCAAAAGAGCACAGGGTGGGCATTGAGATCATTTGCAACGAATCAGAGGTAAAACTCAAGGTGGAGGACAATGGACTCGGCATTGCGGAAGATCAAAGAGAGCTCGTGTTCAATATTTTCCATCGAGCGGATGCCAAAAAGAGCGGTTCAGGTATCGGCCTTTACATAGTGAAGGAAGCACTCGAAAAGTTGAATGGCAGCATCGAACTCGAATCCATTCCCAACCAAGGCAGCACTTTTTCCTGCACCATCCCCAACCTCAAAAAATGAACAAGGTGATTAAGCGCATTTGGATGATCGACGACAGCTCGACCGATATGTATCTGCAGGAGGAGCTGATGCGTCGAAGAAACATCGGTACATCATTTTCTCATTTTATCTCAGCCGAGAAAGTGATCGAACTTCTGAATATCCTGGCAGAAAGGGAAGAACAAGAACTGCCGGACCTCATCCTCCTGGACATACACATGCCCAGGGTCGATGGTTTCGGTTTCCTCGAGGCATATTCAAAAGCTGTTGATTCCTTCAAAAAACACCCCGTCCTCGTGGTCATTTCTTCTACCATCATGAGCAGTGACATTCAAAAGATGAAAAACCACCCGCTGGTGAGTGGCGTATTGAAAAAACCGCTGGAGGTGGATCAACTCAGAGCTATTCTTGAAGCCTAAGGGTTTCCAGCCGGTCAGTCTTCGGACTTGAGTCGGAATTGCAGCTTATCGTACTTCTCTATGGCCATCTGGAGACTGAAAGACGAATCTGCCAAATACACCAATCGTTCAAATTTGTCACGGGCGATGAAACGCTGTTTGAGTTTTTTGAATTCCTCAAGCTGACGCTCATCCTCAGAAGTCAGCCAGCATGCTTTGTGTGCCGGATAGGGCTCATAGCTGCATCGAGCACCGTACTCGTTTTCCAGTCGATATTGAATGACCTCGTATTGCAACGCCCCCACCGTGCCAATGATCTTCCTTCCATTGGACTCAAGGATGAATAGCTGGGCAACCCCCTCGTCCATCAGCTGATCGATACCCTTGGCCAACTGCTTGGATTTCAGCGGATCCTCATTGTTGATGAAGCGAAAATGTTCGGGGCTGAAACTTGGTATTCCTTTGAAGTTCAAAGATTCTCCGCTGCTCAGACCGTCACCGATCCTGAAATTGCCTGTGTCGTGGAGCCCGATGATATCCCCAGGATAGGCCCGATCCATAATGGCCTTGCGGGAGGCCATAAAAGTGGTCGGACTGGAGAACTTGAGGTCTTTACCCAGGCGTACGTGCTTATAGGGTTTGTTTCTTTCGAACACCCCTGACACAACTTTTACAAAAGCCAGGCGGTCCCTGTGTTTGGGGTCCATATTCGCATGGATCTTGAAAACGAAACCAGAGAAGCCTTTTTCATTGGGGTGAACGATCCGTTCTTCTGCCATTTTCGGCTGGGGATGGGGGGCGATCCGAACGAAGCCTTCCAAGAGATCTTGCACGCCAAAATTATTCAAGGCACTTCCGAAGAAAACAGGGGATTGTTTGCCTTGCTGGTATGCCTCCACATCAAATGATGGATATACACCCTGGATCAATTCCGCTTCTTCTTTGAGCTGTTCAAATGCTGGCTGCCCCAGAAAGTCCGCAAAGCGGATATCTTTGAGTCCATTCAATTCCACCTGCTCCCCTACCTTCTGCTTGAGCTGCTCGGTAAAGAGCAACAACCTGTCGTCCTGGAGATTATAAACGCCCTGAAAATCCTGACCCATCCCAATGGGCCAACTCATCGGCGTCACATTCAGACCGAGTTTCTGCTCCACTTCATCGAGCAGGTCGAAGGCGTCTCTGCCCTCCCGATCGAGTTTATTGATGAAAATGATCAGCGGTATGTTGCGCATCCGGCTCACTTCCACCAATTTTTCGGTCTGGGCTTCCACTCCCTTGGCCACATCGATCACAACAATCGCAGAATCGACAGCAGTCAGCGTTCGGTAGGTGTCTTCTGCAAAATCCTGGTGACCCGGTGTATCGAGGATATTGATCTGTCGGCCTTGGTATTCAAAGGCCATAACCGATGTAGCCACAGAAATACCTCTTTGCTTTTCGATCTCCATGAAATCGGAGGTGGCGGTTCTCTTGACCTTATTTGATTTGACCGCACCCGCTTCTTGGATGGCTCCGCCAAAAAGAAGAAGTTTTTCTGTTAAAGTGGTCTTCCCCGCATCTGGATGAGAGATGATTCCAAAGGTCCTTCTGCGCTTGATTTCTTCTTCGGGCGACATATGTCTGATTCAACGGCTGGCAAAAATATGCAGTTTGTGAACCAAGCACCTTCTTTGGCGTTCATTTCTTATTAGTTAAGTCCATTTAAGAGCTTATTCCTGTGGAAGTTCAATACAGCATTAGCGACCTGGAGCGCATCAGCGGCGTGAAAGCACATACCATTCGCGTATGGGAAAGTCGCTACGGACTGATCATTCCGCAGCGTACTGAAACCAATATTCGTTTCTATTCAGACGGCGACCTCAAGAAGATCATGAATGTGGCTTTCCTTGTGAATACTGGATTGCGCATCAGCAAAGTTGCTGGTATGACGGACAAGGAGCAGCGGGCGTTGGTTCTCGATAAGTCAAACGGAGGTCACGACCACCAGGGCACTTTGACGGCCCTTAAAGTTTCCATGATCGATTACGACCAAGACACCTTTGAACGCATCCTCAACCGTTGCCTGTTGAATATGGGCGCAGAGGAGGCCTTCAATTCGGTTTTGGGTGATTTCATTCGGCATCTGGGAATCTTGTGGCAAACGGGCGCGATCAACGTGGCCCACGAGCACTTTGTGACAGGCATCATCAAACAGAAGCTCTTCTCGCTGATCGATCAGCTTACCGTCGCCCCATCGGCCCACTCCAAAAGGCACTTGCTCTTTTTGCCCGCTGGCGAATTGCATGAGCTTGGATTGCTCTACATTCATTTCCTCCTGAGAAAGAACGGTCAGTCCAGTCTGCTTCTGGGACAGGACGTGCCCATCGAATTCGTCAAGGAGGCGGCCGATAAATTCGAGCCCGAAGTCATTGTAAGCATATTCACGACCCACCCTGAAGAGGAGAACGTCGAAAATTACCTCCACGAACTCGGTTCTACATTTCCCGAAAAGAAAAAGCAGTTCTTTTTGGCCGGTTATCCCCTGCGCAACTTCCGGGGGCCACTCAACGACAAGCGCGTGAATCTATTCCGTACCATGGAAGATCTGCGCTCCTTCGTGGTGAACACCTACGCTGTAAAGCAGTCTACATAAGGCTTCCAGCTTCCTTAGCGCCTTTTTGTTTAATTCTTTGTGTTAAATATTAAACAAAACCTTGGCTCCCTGCCTTTCTTGTTTAACTTCGTCCCTGTAAAGATTAAACAAACGGCTATGTCTACCATCGAATTCAACCGCTTGATCGTCTCTCACCAAGAGTTTCTCAACCAACTGGCTATGAAACTGACCAAGAGTGTAGACGATGCAGAAGACCTCCTGCAGGATACGCTTTTCAAGGCTTTAAAGAATAAAGACAAGTATCAGGAGGGTACCAACCTGAAAGGCTGGCTTTACACGATCATGAAGAACACCTTCATCAATAACTACCGAAAGAAGAAAGTGCAGAACACCTTCATTGATGAAACAGACAACAAGTATTTCATCAACAGCAGAGAAGCCGAAAAGGACGCACGTACCGACTCAAGGGTGGATCGCGATTACCTCATGCGTCAGATCGACTCGGTGGATAAGCACTACGTGGACACTTTCATGATGCACTACAACGGGTACAAGTACGAAGAGATCGCTGAGATACTTGATATTCCGCTTGGCACCGTGAAAAGTCGCATTTTCCTCGCTCGTCGTAAGATGATGGAGAAACTCATGGACTACCGAATCTGAGCCGTCCTTTCATGCCAAACCTCCCCCACGCATGTGTCATAGGCGCAGGATTTGCAGGCCTTTCTGCAGCTTCGCATCTTTCCAAAAAAGGCTTCCGAGTCACCCTGGTCGAGAAGAACGATCAGGCCGGCGGCCGAGCGCGTCGCTTCGAGTCTGAAGGATTCACCTTCGACATGGGCCCCTCTTGGTATTGGATGCCCGATGTTTTCGATCATTTTTTCAACGCACTGGATTCGGAAACCCAGGCGCATTACGAATTAAAAAGGCTCGACCCATCTTATCGCATCTTTTTTGAAGGATCCGAAATAATGGATGTTCCTGCCTCCATGGATGAACTCTATGCCCTTTTTGAGCAGTATGAAAAAGGGAGCTCGAGGGCACTGAAGAAATTCCTCAAAGAAAGCGAATACAAGTACGATGTCGGGATCAACGACCTGGTGTACAAACCAAGCAGGTCTCTTCTGGAATTTGCTGATTCACGCGTACTCAAAGGGCTGTTCAAAATGGATCTGTTCTCATCCATGAGCAGCTATATACGCAAACACTTCACCGACTCAAGGCTGATCCGACTGCTCGAGTTTCCTGTTCTTTTTTTGGGAGCCACAGCGAAAAAAACACCAGCTCTTTACAGTTTGATGAACTACGCGGATCTCTGTCTGGGCACTTGGTATCCCATGGGCGGAATGCACAAGATCGTAGAGGGAATGGTTCGTGTTGCAGAGGAAAAAGGAGTGGAACTTCGGCTCGATGAAGAGGTGACTGGATTTTCTTTCAAAGAGGACGGCACCATCGGCTCCATTCGTACTACAAAAGGAGA
>CATILC010000041.1 GCA_949516455.1 Flavobacteriia bacterium
CGGGAATATCCGTATTGAGTCTGCCAGCCCCAGTTCTTCCACGCCACCTCGATCTCATTGTTGCCGCACCACAAGGCCAGGCAGGGATGGCGGCGCAAACGGCGGATATTGTCCTCCAGCTCTCTTTCTACGGTGAATAAAAAGGAGGTGTCGGACGGATACAGACTGCCCGCAAACATGAAGTCTTGCCACACCATGATGCCTTTCTCGTCGCAGAGATCATAGAAGAGATCGCGCTCGTAGACGCCTCCGCCCCAAACGCGGAGCATATTCATACCCGCTTCCTCTACGGCACTCAGCAGCTCCATGTATCGTCGGTCCTCTACTCGGGAGGGAAAGAGGTCCTGCGGAATGTAGTTCGCCCCTTTGGCGAAGACCTCGCGGCCGTTGAGTTTGAAAAAGAAAGAGGTGCCGATCGAATCCTCCTCCCGCACCAATTCGATGGTCCGAATGCCAAAACGGTGATCCTTTTCATCCAGACTTCGATCGGCTCGGGCCAGACGTATGCGGGATGAGTAGAGATGGGGGGCTCCCAGGCCGTTGCACCACCAAAGTTTTGGTGCGTCAATGGTCCGATGAAAAAGAACAGAATGGCTCCCCCTATCCAGAAAGACTTCCTTCGAAAGGCTGTCCAAAGAGATGCGGTACACCGCCGGCTCATTTACCTCGAGACGAACCTCTGTCTGCAGCTGCGCATCTTCCGAACTCAGCTGCAGGGTCTGGGTATGGATGTCGTCTATGCGCGCCTCATTCCAGTGCCGCAGTCCGATCGGCCGCCAGATTCCGCAGCCCACAAAGCGCGGACCCCAGTCCCAACCAAACTGATATGCCGCCTTTCGAGTGAAAGAAGAGACCTTGTGAGCGACCTGGTCGGACTCATTGCCAGATGGCAAGCGATACGGATGCTCAGCGACCCGCTTTTTGTTGTGTTCAACCGGCGACTCAAAGTGGATCTCCAGCGTATTCCTCTCCCTTTTCCTCAAACCCGAGAGATCGATCCGCCAACTGCGGAACATATTGTCCGCTTCCAGGATGAATGAACCGTTCCAAAAGAGTTTGGCATAGGTGTCCAGGCCAGCACATTCCAGTTCAAGGACATCGGCCTGCAATTCTTCTGGCGTCAGTATTACTTCTGTCCGGTAGACCCAATGCTCATTTTCGATCCACGCCTGCTCGGACTCGTTGTTTCGCCAATAGGGATCCCCGATCGCTCCCTGTGCCCAGAGATCCAGATGAATGGAACCTGGCACATCGGCAGAGCGGTAAATGACCGAATCGGCGTGACGGAATTCCCATCCAGTGTGCAGAAGCCGCTTCCCATTGGAGACTTCAGTCGTACAGGACAAAATCAAGAGCGAAACGAAGGGCAGCAGCCGATTCAAGAGAAAAGCTTTTTTACCGCGAACCACTTCTCGGGATCGGGCATGTAGCAATGTCCCATTCCCTCGAGCAGTCCGTCCTCCTCGTACTTTTTGTGTGAAGTGAGATGCAGGGCATCCACTCCGACCGAAGCGATGCGTCGTGCATTCTCCTTGGACACACCCGAGCCGGCCATGATCTGTACTCGGCCGCGTGAATGATCCACCAGGCTGCGAATAAGACCCAGACCTTCCTCTGCTGTCCTTTCTCCCCCAGAGGTCAGTATGCGGTCCACACCGATCTCAATGAGTTGATGCAATCCTTTTTGAGAATCTTTCAAATGGTCGAAGGCACGATGAAAAGTGACCTCAAGACCCAGTGAGTGGGCATGCTTTGTGAGTATTTGCGTATTGGCCGCATCCACATCATGCGCCGCATCCAAACAGCCAAATACCACACCTGCAGCACCATCTTTTTTGAATTGAAGCATCTCGTCCTGCATCCATTCCACTTCCTCTTTTGAATAGACAAAGCCACCTGGCCGCGGCCGCAGCATACAATGGATGGGCAGATCACCCATGCGGAGGCAACTGCGCAGCAGGGATGGAGACGGACTCAAGCCGCCAGAATCCAAGGCAGCGCAGAGTTCCACCCGATCCGCACCTCCTTCTAAGGCCAGCTTTACACCCTCCGGAGAATCCGTACAGAGTTCCA
>CATILC010000042.1 GCA_949516455.1 Flavobacteriia bacterium
CTGATCCCCATCCTCTGCGGGATCTTCCTGGCCGAAAACCTCAGCGTGATGCTTCAGGTGAGCTACTTCCGCTACACCCGGAAGAAATATGGGGAAGGGCGAAGGATCTTCAAAATGTCGCCGCTCCACCACCACTACCAGAAACTCGGATACCACGAAAGCAAGATCGTGACCCGATTCTGGATCGTGGGCATCATGCTCGCCGTACTCACCATCATCACCCTCAAGCTGCGCTGATGGACTCGATCGACCTGCTGGTACTCGGAGGAGGAGAAAGTGGAACAGGAGCCGCTCTTCTGGCGCATGCGCTGGGGTGGAAAGTAGCGGTGAGTGATGGAGGAAGCATTCGGCAGCTGCACAAAAAAGAGCTGGATGACAGAGGGATCGCCTACGAAGAGAACGGACACAACTGGACCAAAAACTACAGCGGACTGACGGTAAAAAGCCCGGGGATCCCCTCCACTTCTTCTGTTGTGACCGAACTGAAAAAGGCGGGAGCAGAACTCATCAGCGAGATCGAATGGGCGAGCCGACACACCCAGGGAGATATCGTAGCCATTACAGGAAGTAATGGAAAGACGACCACCACAAGCATGACACATGCCATTTTTCGCAACGCGGGAATGGATGTATGCATGGCCGGCAACATCGGCAACAGCATGGCGCGTGAACTCGCAAAAAAAGACAGTGCGCACTGGGTCCTGGAGGTCAGCAGCTTCCAGCTCGACGACATCCACTCCTTCCGGCCCCGTGTGGCCGCGGTACTCAACATCACCGCCGATCATCTCGATCGCTACGGCCACTCCCTGCAGGCCTATGCAGATGCCAAGATGCGCATCGCCATGAATCAGGATGCCGATGACCTGCTGATCCTGCCTGATTTCGATCCGGTGGTCAACGAAGCATTGAAACGCAGGCCACTGCGCTCCCACATTGTCCGCTTCTCGGATGATCCCCTCACAGATCCTGCATCCGAAGGTGCCGGACTGAACGAGAACCAACACATAAGAATTCAACTCCAAAACCGTGAACCCATGGAATTATTCGATCTGTCCCTTCCCGGAAGGCACAATGTTTACAACTCAATGGCTTCCGCCATTGCCGCACGATACCTCGAGGTGCGTGAAGAATCGATCCGAACCGCCCTCTCGAATTTTGAGCGTCTGCCGCATCGACTTGAAAGCATTTTGAGCATCAACGGTGTGGAATACATCAACGACTCGAAAGCCACAAATGTGAACAGCACGCAGTTCGCATTGGAGAGCATGAGCCGTCAGACCATTTGGATCGCGGGCGGCGTGGACAAGGGCAACGACTATCAGGAACTCATTCCGATCGCCAAAGAGAAGGTGAAGGCCTTGGTCTGTTTGGGCAAAAACAATGATTCGCTCATTGCAAACTTCAAGGATTCCATCGACCTGATCGCCGAGACCGATTCCATGCAAGCCGCAGTACATACGGCATTCAGCATTGCAAAGAAAGGTGAGGCCGTTCTTCTCTCTCCCGCCTGTGCCAGCTTCGACCTGTTCGAAAGCTTCGAGGACCGGGGCCAACAATTCGTCAACTTCGTTCGTCAACTGTGAGCAAAGGGCGATTGAGCTGGGAAGGGGATCGCTCCCTTTGGATCATTAGCCTATCGCTGGCGGTGATCTCTTTGCTGTCCGTGTACAGCGCGAGCAGCCATATCGCCTATTTGTACGGTTCTGGAGACATTGGGAAGATCGTCGTCAAGCATCTTGGGTTTTTGGTCACGGGTTTTGGCTTGATGTACGTCGCCCACAAATTTCCTTACAAGCGTTTTGGCCCCCTCGCCCTTCTCCTTCTTCCCCTGGTGGCCATATTGCTTGTTGTCACCCTGATGCAGGGCCAGACGATCAATGAAGCCAACGCAAGTCGATGGCTGCGCGTGGGCGGGATGAGTTTCCAGACTTCTGCACTGGCCGGACTGGTTCTCTTGGTCTACGTAGCGCGTTTCCTCAGTCTGAACGAACCCGGCAGCTACAGCTTCAAAACATCTTTCATTCAGCTCTTGCTTCCCGTCCTGCTGGTCTGCGGACTGATCCTCCCCGCCAACCTCAGCACCGCGCTGATGCTCTTCCTTCTCGCACTTTTGCTGATGTTCGTTGGCCAATATCCCATGCGCTATATGTTGCGTCTGATCGGAACGGGCGTGGCAGGGCTTGCACTCTTCATTTTGGTCGTCAAGGCCTTTCCGGGCATCAGCAACCGCGTGGATACCTGGGAAAGCCGCATTACCGGATTTTTTGACGGCAGCGCAGAGGAAGGCTACCAGGTGCAAAAGGCAAAAATGGCCATCGCCCAGGGCGGACTCTTTGGAAAAGGACCCGGAAAGAGCAAACTCAAGCACTTCCTGCCTCAGTCGAATTCGGATTTCATCTATGCGGTGATCGTTGAAGAATATGGATTCGTCGGCGGTGGCGTTGTGCTGCTCCTTTACTTCATCCTCTTTTTCAGGATCCTTCGGATCGCTTCCAGGGCCCCGACCCTGTTCGGACAATTGCTGGTCACCGCTGCGGGTTCAGGGGTGATGGTACAGGCATTCATCAATATGGGTGTGGCGGTCAATGTGCTCCCAGTTACCGGGCAAACGCTGCCGCTCATCTCGGCAGGGGGCAGTTCGATCTGGATGACCTGCCTCGCTCTTGGAATGATCCTAAGTGTGAGTCGCGAGACCAGCAAATCTGCTCAAGAAATTCCTGAGGCGGAAGGAGAAAAAGATGAATCGGTACATGCTCTGAGCAATGCCTGAACCCTATCGATTCCTGATCAGCGGAGGCGGAACCGGAGGGCACATCTTTCCGGCCATCTCCATTGCCGAAGAACTCAGAAGGAGGCATCCAGACTGCGTGATCCACTTTGTCGGAGCCAGCGACCGCATGGAAATGCAGCGCATACCGGATGCGGGCTATAGCATCACTGGACTTTGGATCAAAGGCATCGACAGGAAAAGACCCCTGAGCAATTGGCGCTTCCCCTTTCAGATGGCTTCAAGTCTGATTCGATCCCATCTGTTGATCGGGAGGTACAATCCGGATGCGGTCATTGGAACCGGCGGATTCGCAAGCGGTCCCTTGCTCTTGGCTGCGAAACAGCGATCCATTCCCATCCTCATCCAGGAACAGAATTCATTTCCCGGCATCACCAATCGATGGCTGTCCGCCAAGGCGCGGAGCATTTGTGTGGCCTACGAGGGTTTGGAGCGGTTCTTTCCCAGGGAAAAGACCATCCACACGGGCAACCCGATACGCAAGGATCTGCTCCAGTGTGCGCATACCCGTATAGATTGCCTGAAATCGTTTGGACTGAATGATCGGCCCACCATCCTTGTTCTTGGGGGAAGCCAGGGGGCCCGGGCCATCAACCAGGCGCTCAAGCTTGCTTATGCTCAGTGGCTGGATCAAGGGTACAATGTCATCTGGCAGACCGGTCAGCTGTACATCGATGAACTGAAGAGGGAGATCCAGCCCGCCGAAGGACTTTGGATGGACGCCTTTATAAGCCGCATGCCCGAAGCGCTTAAATGCGCCGATCTGGTGATCAGCCGGGCCGGGGCCGGTACCATCTCTGAACTCGAAGTACTTGGCAAAGCCGCTGTACTGATCCCCTCCCCGAATGTGGCAGAGGATCATCAGACCCACAACGCACAGGCCCTTGCAGGCGATGCCGCGGCGCTCATGATCGCGGAAAGCGATCTGTCGTCCGCGCTGGTTACAACAGTCCTCGAGTTGATGAAAGACGAAAAGAAAAGGGGGGATCTGGAAAAGAATGCGCTGGAACGCGGCCGACCCGATGCCACAGAACGCATCGTCGATGCCATTGAAAAATTGATCGATCGATGAGCAGAGATGTCCATTTCTTCGCAGGTATTGGCGGCATCGGTATGAGCGCCCTTGCCAAACATCTGATCGCCCAGGGAGCGCTCGTTTACGGATACGACCGACAGCCATCTGCACTTACAAAAGAACTTGAAGGATCGGGAGCCCGTATCGGCTACAACACAACTGCAGCCGAACTTCCCAAGGAGGTCTCCGATGCAGAGGATCTGTGTGTTGTCTACACGCCAGCCCTGGGCGAAGACCATCCATTGCTGAGCCATTTTCGCTCACTCGGTGTCCCTCTGCTCAAACGCTCCGAGTTTCTGCAGCAGATCCTGAAACACTACCAATGCTGGGCCGTCGCAGGGACGCATGGGAAAACCACCACCTCTGCTCTTTTGACCCATTTACTTCACAGCTGTAGCGCCCAACCGACAGCCTTCCTCGGAGGAGTGATGAACGGACTGAACAGCAATTATCTGGAAGGCAACAGCCGCCTCTGCGTGGCTGAAGCCGATGAATTCGACCGCAGCTTCCTGCGCATGGAGCCTGCCTGCGGCATCATCACCTCGATCGACTCGGATCACCTGGACATCTATGGGGACGACGCCACTTACCGTTCTGCCTTCGAAACCTTCAGGGAACAGGTGCTTGGGCCTTGTGTGGTGCACTCCTCCACCGGACTGCACGGCACCACCTATGGCCTGGATGCGGGCGATCACCGAGCAGTGAACATTCGGGTGGACAATGGCGCCTACCTATTCGATTGGATCGGACCTGGATTAAGAGAAAGTGTTCGCTTCCACCAAGCAGGAAGGCACAATCTTGAAAATGCACTGGCTGCTCTGGCACTTGCAGCAGAAATGGGAATGGATCCAAAGGAACTCGCCTCCGGCCTCCGTCATTTTCCCGGTGTGCGAAGGAGAATGGATCGCATTTTTTCTTCCGATCGACACCTGTACTACGACGATTACGCACATCACCCGCTGGAATTGCAAGCGCTGATCGAGGCCATTAGGGAATGGCACCCGGACAATAGACTGACTCTGATCTTTCAGCCCCATCTCTTCAGCCGCACGCGGGATTTCCTGACCGAATTTTCGCAAGCGCTCGGCCGGGCGGATGAACTCGTCCTCTTGCCCATCTATCCTGCCCGAGAGGCGCCCATCGAGGGCGTGACTAGCGAGCGTCTTCTGGACGGGTGTGGCGTCAAGCAAAGTTCATTGGTCGAAGCAGAAGAGCTCCTCGATCTCCTTGATGAACGCAGACCGGAGTTGCTGGTCACTGCCGGTGCCGGCAGTATTGACCGCTTTGTGGCCCCCATTCGAAAAGCCATGGAAAAATGGTGATCCTCCGGAGGCTGCACAAATTGTTGAAATGGATGATCGCATTGTTGCTTCCTGTGCTCCTGTTGTCTTCTGCTGGCGGTGAACAACAAACGAAATACAGCCAGATAAAGGTGGATCTAAAGGGCCCCACGCCCTTCCAGAATCGAGAAAGCATCACGCAATTCGCTGAGCGCCAATTATCTGGATCCACTCCAATTAACATGCGCATGTTGGAAGAAAGCCTCACTTCCCTCAATGGCGTGAAGAGAGCCGAAGTATTTTCAGATTACGAAGGAGGGGTTTATGCCGAGATCTGGCAGTCTCAACCTCTTGTTCGGCTCTTTGACTTGGATACGAGCTACTACCTCGACACCGACGGATACCCGGTTGCACTTTCCCCGCTGTGGTCAGAAACTGTGCCCTTACTGCGCCGCAGTGCTGGGCAGGAAATGCAGCAGGACATACACGAACTCTTCCTTTTCATAAGAGAAGACCGGATTCTTTCAGCGGCTGTGGATGCAGTTGAACTGGTCGAGAATGAAGAGCTCGTTCTGTATGCCTCGAGGGCCTGTTCACACAGTGTCCGACTGGGTCAGTGGGACGGATGGAGAGAGCGAATGGACAAACTCCGCACTTTCTACACGGAAGTTGTGGACTCGGGCAAGAGGACACTGTTTAATGAAATTGACCTTCGATTTGAAGGACAAGTGGTGGTAAAGAAATAGATCGCCAAATGAGCGAAGAAAAATTAGCAGTAGGCCTGGACATTGGAACGACCAAGATCGTTGCCATGGTCGGGCGCACCAATGAACACGGGAAACTGGAGGTCATTGCGTACGGGAAAGCCCATTCACTCGGGGTTCATCGAGGTGTGGTGACCAATATCGTTCAGACCCGCGAATCGATACAAGCCGCACTCGAACTCGCGGAGCAGCAGGCTGAGGAGCCCATCGAGCAGGTGACCGTGGGCATCGCCGGACAACACATACGCAGCCTCCAACACAGCGACTACATCACTCGTTCGGATCCGGATGAGGTCATCGAGGATGCCGACATCGAATCCCTGAAGCAGAATGTCCACAAATTGGTCATGCTTCCAGGCGAGGAGATCATTCACGTTCTCCCTCAGGAATACAAGATCGATGGACAGGCCGATACCCGGGAGCCTCGTGGGATGTACGGGGGCAGACTGGAAGCCAACTTCCATATCGTGGTCGGCCAGGTAGCCTCCATCAAAAATATTTTCCGATGCGTTAAGGATGCCGGTCTAAAAGTGGCGGACATCACCCTGGAACCACTTGCGAGTGCAGAAGCCGTTCTGAGCCAGGAAGAAAAAGAAGCGGGCGTCGTGCTGGTGGACATCGGTGGCGGAACAACGGATGTGGCCATCTTCAAGGATGGCATCATCCGCCATACCGCCGTCATTCCTTTTGGAGGCAATGTCATCACCGACGACATCAAAGAAGGCTGTTCCATCATCGAGAAACAGGCCGAGTTGCTCAAGATCAAGTTCGGTTCTGCCTGGCCTGGAGAAAACAAGGAAAATGAGATCGTCTCCATACCGGGCTTAAGAGGACGTGAACCAAAAGAGATCAGCTTAAAGAATCTCTCACGCATCATCCATGCGCGGGTGGTAGAGATCATTGAGCAGGTTTACGGCGAGATCAAGAGCTATGGCTTCAACGAGCCCAGCAAAAAGCTCATAGCCGGTATCGTGCTCACCGGAGGCGGTGCGAACTTGAAACACATCAAGCAACTGGTGGAGTATGTAACGGGAATGGATACGCGCATCGGTTATCCAAACGAACACCTCGCTCATCAGAACGCACATGTCGAGGAACTGAGCAGCCCGCTGTACGCAACAGCGGTTGGACTGGTTCTCAAGGGGCTGCAGGAACACTCCGAGAAGGTGATTTCGGATACAGATGAAACAGGACAGGAGGAAACAGAGGAGCATTCTTCGGGTGAAGGGACGACCGAGGAAGAAAGGGAAGCAGTACCTGAACGGAGCAGCTTCTTTGAAAAGTTCGTGGATCGGATGAAAACCTTCTTGGACGACGATACACAATGATCCCATACAAAAGCATAAAATCATGTTGAGCCTTGGGGTAAATATTGGCGTCGGGGTCGGAGTCGGTTTGATGAGCCAAAACAAAATCACGGAAAAGAGAAATGACAAACGCAAATGATCCATCTGTGAATTTCGATATGCCCAAAAACCAGTATTCCACCATCAAAGTGATCGGTGTTGGTGGAGGCGGAAGCAATGCCGTGAACCACATGTTTGCAGAAGGCATCAAAGGAGTGGACTTTGTCGTCTGCAATACCGACGCTCAGGCACTCGATGCGAGTCCCATCCAAAACAAGATCCAGCTGGGGCTTTCCCTTACGGAAGGATTGGGTGCAGGAGCCAATCCCGAAGTCGGTGCACGTTCTGCGGAAGAAAGCCTGGAAGAAATACAGAAACTTCTGGAAACCAATACGAAGATGGTTTTCATTACCGCGGGAATGGGCGGTGGTACCGGAACGGGTGCTGCCCCGATCATTGCGCGGACCGCGAAGGATCTGGGAATTCTAACGGTCGGCATTGTTACCTCTCCCTTCAATTTTGAAGGGGGTCAGAGAAAGAAGCAGGCGGAGAAGGGCATAGAGGATCTGCGGGCCTGTGTGGATTCCCTCATTGTCATCAACAACAACAAACTCAGAGAAGTCTACGGGAACCTCGGATTCAAGGCGGGCTTCAGCAAAGCAGATGAAGTGTTGGCAACGGCTGCGCGCGGAATTGCGGAAGTCATCACCCATCACTTCACCACTAATATCGACCTGAAAGATGTCAAGACCGTCCTGGCCGACAGCGGTTCGGCGATCATGGGTTCCGGACGCGCACAGGGAGACAACAAGGCGATCGAAGCCATAAAGGATGCTTTGAACTCTCCGCTCCTAGACGACAATAACATACGAGGTGCACAGAACGTGTTGCTGCTGATCATCTCCGGCGAAGAGGAGATCACCTTGGATGAGATCTCGGATGTGAGTGAATTCGTTCAGCGCGAATCCGGCGGTCAGGCCAACATCATCCTTGGGATCGGTGAAGATGTGGGCATTGGCCCCTCCATCGCTGTGACCATCATCGCCACTGGATTCCTTTCAGACCAGGGACCTGCCATCCTCGACAAACCCGAGGTAAAGGTGGTCCACGTACTGGATGAGGATCAGCCTGTAACCAAGGATCTAAGCGACTCCTCCCTTGCGGAAGCCTACACCCCCACTCATGAACAGCCTCCGATAGAGTCGAATGCGGTTCCGGTCAACGCGCCCCTCTTTTCGGAGGCCACAGATGTATCTGAACCCGTCACTACGGAGGCAGCCGAACAGCAGCCGACCCTCTTTCATCTTGACGAAGAGGAGCAGCCCCTTCCAGAACAGCCAAGTGCCTCAGAGTTCACTGTTCCAGAGCCAAACATGCCTGCCGGGGAAGAAGTGGAAGTCGAAACACACTCAAACCTGCAACAGGGCACAGAACCCGAAGAGCCACTGGCGGTCCCTTCGGATACGACCGATGAGCATTTCACATTCATCGTGGAAGAAGAGGCCTCCGAAGAACCAGTTGCTGAGAGGGAGGAAATCGAGGAAGCCAAAAGCAGCCCAGCGGAGCTGCCTCTTTCGGAAGTAGAATCTCCGAGTGAAAGAAAAGTCATTGTACTCGACGATCTGTTGGACTTCGAGAAATCACTGGGTAAAGAGGAGCCGTCCGTCATTTCTGCAGAAGAAGACGATTCGGAGCCCGAGCTCCAGCTGCAGCACCGGATCAAAACGGAAGAAGAGCTTCAAAGTGAACTTCTGGATCCAGAAATCCCCGCCGACCCTTTTGAAAGCCCAATTTCAGAAAGTGCCCAACGCATTGCTGACGAAAGGAGGACCCGACTGGAAGGATTCAACTACCGGTTCAAGAACAACGGCAGCGTCAAGGAAGTAGAGAATATTCCCGCTTATAAAAGGCAAGGATTGGACATCGACACCTCTGTTCGTCCTTCCCAACAGGACGAGGCCGGCGGAATGTCCATTGATGAAGAAGGACTGAAGAGCAACAACAGATTCTTACACGACAATGTCGACTGAAGTCCCACTCGAAACTCTTATTCAAGACGAGATCAAAACGGCCATGAAGGCCAAGGATCGAGACAGATTAGAAGCACTTAGAAGCATCAAGTCGGCCATCATGCTCGCCAAGACGGAAAAAGGCGCACGAGCCGAACTGGGAAGCGATGAGGAGGTCAAACTCCTGCAAAGGCTTCTCAAGCAGCGCAAAGAAGCTGCATCCATCTTCATCGAACAGGGCAGGGATGATCTTGCTGCGGTAGAGCAACAACAAGCCGAGATCATTCAATCATTTTTGCCTGAAGCCATGGACGAGTCTGAACTGCGCTTGGTCATTCAGGCTGTGATCGACCAAGTCGGTGCCGAATCCCAAAGGGACATGGGGAAGGTGATGGGCCCCGCAAATGCACGGATCGCTGGAAGGGCCGAGGGCAAAAAGATCGCTCAGATCGTGCGCGAGCTGCTGAGCTGATCGCCTCTATTCAAATGTGAAATTGATGAGCACCGCTCGGGTGTGGATGGAACGAATGCCGTCCACCAGCAGGGTGCCGTCTTGTATCAGCAGATCCGCTTGTCCAAAGGTGGCGATCAATTGTGGACTGAATTTGAAGTATTCGAAGTAGATGTCCACTCCTACGCCGATCTCGTACCCGAGATCATTGCGGTTCAGCTTGAAGAACTCCTCCTCTTTTGTGTCCATCTTCGAGGCCAAATCCAGTGTGTATTTCAGGCCAGCCAGCAGGTACCAACGATGGTTGTCCATCCGATCGCCACGAAATTTCAATTCCCATGGCATCTCGATAAAAGCAGATTCCACTTCCCTCAAAACCGTACTGCGTCTTCCTGTGAAGCGGTCGTTCACATCGAAATACAAGTTTCGTACGGTCGCTGAGAATCCGGGAACGAAACGAAGGGCAAAATTGTCTGAAAGCCTCAGGTCAGAAACGATGCGAATGGTATAACCGGGCTTGACCTCAGAGCGAACAGCGTAGTACCCCGGGATGGATGTCAGATCGTATTCCCGTATGTAGAAGTCCGAATAGTTGACACCCAAACTGAAGCCAAAATGCAGAGGCTTGGTATCGTACTTCGGCTGATTTCTCAGGCGTCCTCTTTGGGCGCTCAGCACTACCGGGAGCGCGATCAACAATGCGACGATTCGTATCATCCTCATTTTCAGGAAACGCTCGTTCTGTTGAGTTATTTTTTTCCAATGTAAAGACTGGCGACACCAAAAGTCAGGGGCACACAGCGCAGTTCCGACAATCCGGCGGCCTTCATGTGCTCCAGAAATGCCGAACCATAGGGAAATGCCTTTACGGATTCTGGCAAATAACTGTAGGCCGACTCGTCTTTGGACAGGAGTTTTCCGAATGCGGGAAGAATGAAATTGGAGTAGAAAGTATACAACTGCCGAAATGGGCTCGATGTGGGTTGGGAGAATTCAAGCACTATGACCGTACCTCCTTTCCGGGTCACCCGAGCCATCTCCGAGAGCCCCTGGTCCAAATGTTCGAAGTTGCGTACGCCAAAAGCAGCCGTCACCAGATCGAAGGAATCATTGCTGTAACCAATGGATTCTGAATCTCCGAATTCAAGCCTCACCTTGGGGTCCATACCCCGCTTGGTCACCTTCTGCCTTCCCACTTCCAGCATACCATTGGAAATATCGAGGCCGATGATCTCTCTGGCGCCGGTCTTCTCCAGGGCAATGGCCACATCGCCCGTGCCTGTAGCAATATCCAATATGCGCTCGGGCGCCGTCTTGTTGGCCTCCCGGACCAACTTTCTTCGCCACCCTTTATCGATTCCAAAAGAGAGGAAGTGATTGAGAAAATCATACCGCCCACTGATCTGATCGAACATCTGGGCCACCTGTTCTTTCTTCGAGCTATCTGTCTCCTTGTACGGTTTTACCTGCGCCATAAAAAAAGAACACCCTGCGCCGCAATTGGTTGCAAGGGTGTTGTGAATCAATTAGTAGCCCCGAAGGGAATCGAACCCATACCTAGAGAACCGGAATCTCTTATTCTATCCATTAAACTACGGGGCCAAACGGACCATCTGTAGCCCTGCCAGGAATCGAACCTGGATCTAGAGTTTAGGAAACTCCTATTCTATCCGTTGAACTACAGGGCCCAAGCTTTGGCAAGAACGCTCCCAAAAGGGGCGGCAAAGATAGGGAACCGATTGGGCAGTTGCTACGCAGTGGGGTATTGGTCGGCCGAATCTACCGCCTGCGGTTGCGCACCTGTTGTCGTGCATACTCCTCCCAATCGCGGATCTTGCCCTCGATCTCATCCTGCTTCTTGTCGACATGGCTCATGGTGCGCCGGACCATCTGGGTATACACGATAAGCGAGACGAAAAGCAGAACAAAGAGCAATTTGAAGGTAATGTAACTCTGAAAAGACGTATGGGGAGGTTCGATCAGGAAAAGAGGCACCACAATGGAATCCATAAAGAACAATACAATGATCACCGCTGTGAAAAAGGACAACATCAAACTTTTTCCCTTAACGAAAACAAAGGTGACCTGAACCACAAGCAATCCAATGAAGCAGGCAATACTGTATCTCAAATAAGGAAGCGGAGCATCCGTCTTTAAAGTCCAGCTGGGAATGAATACCTCCACCGCAAGAAGAATGAGATAGCAGACCAAAGCTACTTTGTACTGTCCGTTGGCATTCAGGCTCAGACAAAAAAAGCTGCCCATGGTCAGCGTACCTATGATGTGCAGAAATCCCGAGTTGAC
>CATILC010000043.1 GCA_949516455.1 Flavobacteriia bacterium
CGTTATCGCGCATTCCTTGCTACAGAGCTCAATGTGTCTCCAAAGGACATTCAGGCTGTTCTCATGGGCGGACACGGAGACACCATGGTGCCATTGCCACGCTACACGACTGTTGGTGGTATCCCCGTGACAGAGATGATCGATGATGAAAAACTCGAGGCCATCATCCAGCGCACCAAGGTGGGTGGCGGAGAGATCGTCAAATTGCTCGGCACATCTGCCTGGTATGCGCCAGGAGCTGCTGCTGCGCAAATGGTCGAGGCCATCGTTCGCGATCAAAAACGCATCTTCCCTGTCTGCGCATGGCTGCAGGGCGAATACGGCATGAAGGATATTTATCTGGGTGTGCCTGTCAAACTTGGTAAAGCGGGCATTGAGGAGATCATTGAGCTTCAACTCAACGAAAAAGAACGTGCAGAGCTTGAGGGATCAGCTAAGGCTGTGCGTGAGGTGATGGGCGTTCTCGACCAGATGGACCTCTTTTGAAATAAGCATCGATCCTCATATAAAGCCCATCCACCGGATGGGCTTTTTTCATAAGCGGGTTCTGTGCGTCTCTTTCGAGGTCTGCTCTATACAATCCAGGCATTGCAGTCCTTCTTCAGTCATCCTCCACGTATTTTGAAGCAGCTCGTCTTCTGTCTCTACAAGGGACAATGGCGTTTCGAATTCGCTGCCAAAACGGATGCTGTATCCTACAGGCAAGTAAATGGTGGCCTTGACCCCCTGAAACCGAAAGAGGCGGTCTTTTTGCAGTGCGTAATAAAGTGGCAGTTCCAATAGGCTATCGGTCTCATACACCGTGTATTCGGCCTTCAGGGCATTGAGTTGAGCATTTCTTTCAGACCGGCCTTTCGAGCGCTTTTCAATCTGAACAAATGGAGCATCGGAGCGCGTTGAAGCGACATCGAACACCACGCGACGGATGTGATGTGATTCCGCACCAATGATCCAACCGTCGATCTCTTCTCCATTGAAGGTCATATCCATTTCCACAGGCTTCCCCTCAGGGTCCTGCGCAGCGATCACTTCGATATGCTGCTTGTGGTCATATTCGAGCATGACCACCTCTTCCGTAGAACCATTCACACGAAACTCTTGGGCAGCGGAAACAAGGGAAATAACGAAGAGCAGCAGTCCAAGAAGGGACATGCCAAGGGTCAGCCGTCCGAACAACGGATTTATGCGCGGCAGTTTGAACAAGCGACGAATCAGTACGGCTGTGCCAAAGAGCAGTGGAAACAGGCAGCAGAGCAGCAAGCCCGAAATGGCTGGATAGTAGATCCAAGGACTGTCGAAAAAGTTCCGAAGAAGATCGACTGCATGGAATGAAGTGCCATTCAGTTCGAAGGATCCTGCCATCCCGATCCCGATCAACAGCCAGAGTAGGAATCCTCCAAAAATGATGAGGACGACGCTGAAAATGCGCAGAATAGCCTTCGCGGTCAGTTGAAGGATGTTGCCAATGAAGTCGGCGATCGTACGCGCCATTTTGCCTGCCTTGTCGAAAAACCCTGAGTCACGAAGCCGATCGGACTGGTCGTCTATTATCTGTCCGGATTTTTTCAGTTCATCCGAGACGGATTGCTCTATGGTGGAAAGATTGACTGCCTCCCCGCGCATTTGAAGCCGCTGAGCGGTGGTCTTTGCCCGAGGGATCACGAGCATGAGGATCAGGTATATAATGAGGCCTGAACCGGTCCACAAAAGGATGAGAAATAAGGCGCGAAATTGAATGGGATCGAGACCGAAGTATGCACCAAGACCTCCGGCGACACCACCGATGATGCGGTTGTCGGGATCTCTGAAGATCCGTTTCTTCGGCCGGATCGTTTCCCCTTCTTGTTCATCTGATGTATCGGATCCGATACGGTATTCCTCTGGGCTGCCCATGATCTTGATCACGGCCGTCACGTCGTCAATAGAAATGACTTGACGGCCATTGGTCAGTCTCTCTTCAAAGAGTTCGGCCATACGGGCCTCCACGTCCTGAAAGATCTCCTCGCTTCCTTCCTGATCCTTCAGTGAAGACTGAACCCGCTCCAGGTAGTCCTGCAGCGTGGAAAAGGCATTCTCGTCGATCTGCAGTGATCTTCCGGCTAAATTGATCTGTATCGTTTTATTCATTTGAAAATTTGAGTATTTGCCCAACGGCTTTGGTGAGTTGTTTCCAGCTTTCTCCGAGTTCGTCCAAGACCTTTTCACCTTTCTCAGACAATTCATAATACTTCCGTGGCGGTCCAGAACGGGATTCCTCCCATTTATAGTGAAGAAGACCTGCATTCTTCAAGCGGGTCATCAGTGGATAGAGGGTGCCTTCCACCACGATCATTTGGTTCTTCTTGAGTTCCTCGATGATCTCGGATACGTAGGCGGGTCCCTCCTTTAAAAGAGCAAGGATGCACATTTCGAGCACTCCTTTCTTCATCTGAGCCTTGCTGTTGTCGATGTTCATGCGAAAGCTTTGAAATGAGGACAGTAAATCATGAGGCAAACATATTATAAAAACAAGTACTATGCAATAAATAGAACCTTACAAAGAATAAGCTGATTGACAGGGCTGTGGAATTTGTTCAGTTCAATAATTAATATTAAATTAACATTGAATTAATAAATAATTAACCCATGAGAGTTTTGCTGATCGTCGTTGTTCTGGGCTTGGGTGCTTGTTCGAGTCAATCATCTTACGCGGGAGCGGAGGAGAGAAATATAGGGAGTGAATACCGCACATGTCTTCATTCGCCGGATTGCCATCTCGTCGGCATGCACGATCATTGTCTGATTGATAACTGGCAGTGATCCAGTAACCTACCTATTTGTAATTGATGATCTAATTCGGTCGACCGCCGATGTAGAATCCATCCGCCAGTCTCCATCCATTCGCGACGGGTATCAATTGAAAATAGAATCTTTCCTTCTGCTCGCTGAGTGCACCTTGTAAAACCCAGGCCACCCATTGACTTCCGTCCTCTTCCTCGTACGCGATCACTTCCTGTAGTTCGATGTCTTCGTCATTTCGCCAGTTTTCGAGATGGGCGATCAGATCGCTGCAGGCTTTTTTGAATTCTTCGGATCGCGCAGCATAGTTGGAAAGAGCGGCATTTTTGAGGCGATCCCTTTTGGTATCATTGGGTTCTATGCTGTCCACGAATTGCAAATATTCTCCAAGGCGGATGTATTGCTTGTGCAGATCGTCCTCGGATCGGCCATGAAAATGGAAGAGCTCTTCAGCAAACACCTTCGCCTGTGCCTGGCACAGCAATGGGGCCAGCAGCAAAGAGATCAGGCAACAGACCTTCCGTATTTGGTACGCATGTAATCTCTTAGACATTGGAGGTAGAGATGGCATTGGAATGCAGCTGTATGGGCAGTGTCGTATCTTCTTGTAAAAGGGTCGGTGAATTGCTCATTGTTGAGTTCTGAAGAAATCCGAAGAACAAATGATTCTCGCTCTCCTTGATCATCGATCAAAGCCAGGAATCCACCGATCCAATACTGAAAGGAAAGCAGCCCGGCATCCAGGCTTTTTCCCTTTTCGATCGATTCCAATTCCCGGACCAGAAAATCATTTAAACGAGCACTTTGTGTGGGGTCTTTCATCTCTTAGGGGCTTGGATGAAGTGAAAAAGGTACTAAAAAAATTATACCTAAATAATTTCATATCAGCCAAGTATGGTTTTTTGAATAAAAAAAAGGCGCACATGGCGCCTTTTCGATCTAAATGATCATGAGATCAATTCTCGTCTGGCAAAAACGAAAAGCGCTCTGAATAGTCCAGCATTTGCTGGGTGAAATCATCAGGGTAGGTGACCTCAATGTCAACGATCTGCCCATTCTCCTCTACGGGTACAAGAACAGGGTTGATGAAGCCGGCATAAGGAGCTACATTGAGTTTTTCGCTCCGCTTCAGCACCTCTTCATGCAGTGCTGGGTCGACCTTGACGCCATAGCGCTCCACCAGGTCTTGTCCGGCCGCATAATCTCCCTCTGATTTGATCCGCTGGATCTCACCCAGCAGATCGCCGAAGATCACCCGAAGTGCGTTGTAATCCTGAACCACGAAGTAGGTCTTATCCTTGATCTTCTTTTTCTCAATGACGCCTTGCTCTTTTCCCTGCTCGTAGGCCCATGCGGCCACGAGCTGTCGATTGCGCATATGGTCTTCTTCGAGCTCTTCTCCCATCTGAAGTCTGCGAA
>CATILC010000044.1 GCA_949516455.1 Flavobacteriia bacterium
GCCAGCGATCGTTCCGGAAAGATCGTGGCTCCAATGATCGTTCACTTCCCAGTTCAGGTTCCAAAAGCCATAGAAATCCGGCGTGCGCAAAAGTTCTGTGGTTCGGGCATCGGGAAGCGTGCCGCCGGGCCGATCGTCCTGCCAGATGAGTTCTTCCTGACGGTATCGGGCCTGCTGCCAGGTGAGCCCGAGCTGGAAGATCCACTCCTGTCCAAGGGCCTTTTGGAATTCGGCATTCACGCCCTCCACAAAGGCAGGTCCTCCGTTTCTTTTGGTGATCCATGCAATGCCTGAAGGCAGTTCCTGTTGTGCACTCCAAATGAATGGATTCTGAAGATCGGTGCGGAAAAATTCGACCACTACATTGCTGGGGTCTTCCGATGCATTGGATGTATAATTCAATGAGGCCGTGACGGAACGGGACCGCTCGGATCGGAGCCCCTCGCCAAGCCAGGTGAAAAGAGCTGCCCCACCCACCAATTCCAGATGCAGATCTTCGTTGAAGACCTGAGGTGCCCGGTACCCCTCGGCATAAGAGACCCGGCCTCTCCAGTTTTCTGAAAAGCGATAGAGGGCAGAAGCCCGAGGCACAAATGGGTTCAAGCGCTCTTCCTGGTTCTGCTCAAAGCCCTCCAGGCGCTGCTCATTTTCGATCCGTAGATGGTCCCAGCGTCCCCCGAAGCTGAGTGTCCAGTCATCGTTTGGATCGAATTGGAGCTGGGTGTACTGTCCAAAAGTATGGGTGCGCTGTAGGATAGTGCGCTCGTAGCCCGGCATTTGGTCGTTCACCCGATCGAAGAGATATTCGCTTCCAGCGATGAGTTCCCAACGGGCATGCAGGTCGATGGCCCACTGAAGGCCGGATACCCAGGTTTGCCCTTGTGATGCCCCGTAGGCATTCAGCGCGCGTCGATCCGCATCGGTGAGGCTGTCGCCTGACAGCCGAATGCGGCCTCCTGAACCGTAGTAGCTGTCACGTTCTACAAATTGGGCAGAGGTGTAGGCGGAGACGCGCTGTTTTTGATCAGGAGCCGTCCATTCAACACTTAGCCCGCCGCCAGTAATGCTGTGTTCGAGTTGCTCGGCCAGGGAGGCTTCGTGTGGCTTTCGATTGAGTTGGCTACCGCCTCTGCGGAACTCATTCAAATGATGAAGGTCCATCCGGATGCGGGTCTGGGTATTGGGTGTCCAGAAGGCATCCAGCCCCCAGGTGTTTTGCCGCAGGCGCGCCAGTTCGCTGAACCCGTCCTCATTCAGATCGAGTGCTGCTCTTCTTCGGTTCACTCCGTAAAGGGTGATCCCTCTGTTTTGGTCTTTGGAGACGGCCGAGGCGTGCGCATTCAGCAAATGATCCGAGGCCGTTCCATTGATGAGCTGGTGCTCCCAGCCAATGCCTGAGCTGTTCTGGACCGGTTCGCGGGTGATGATGTTGACCGTACCCGCCACGGCATTTCCACCATAGAGGACCGAACCCCCTCCCTTGACCACCTCGATGCGTTCGATCATATTCTTCGGGATCATTTCCAGTCCATAGACGCTGGCCAGTGAAGAGAAGATCGGCCGGCTGTTGATCAGTATCTGGCTGTAGGCACCGTCCAGCCCATTGATGCGAAGCTGGGTGAAGCCACAATTCGAGCAGTTGTTCTCCACCCGAAGACCAGGAGCAAAGCGCAGGCCTTCTGAAAGGCTCACCGATTGGGTGCCGTCCAACAATTTTGTCGATATCTGCTGGACCATCACCGGGGCATCGTATCGCCTGACTTCCGAACGGGTAGCGGTCACCACCACCTGCTGGAGCTGCAGAGGATCTTCCTCGAGTTTCAGACTGAAAAATCCATAGCTCGTTCCCTGAAGCTCAAGTTGTTTTTGCAGAAGCTTTTTTCCAGATGCCTGAATTTCCAGGGTGTAACGCCCATTCGGTACGGGCCCGATCGAAAAGGAACCGGAGGCATCGCTCAGTCCAAAAAACCGCTGCGACGCGCCCAAAAGCTCAACGGACACAGAAGGAAGCGGTCCTTCTGTATCCCGGACCACGCCACTGACCAACTGCTGCTGCGCGCAGAGCACACCCATACTCAACCAAAAGATGATGGCTGGAATACATTGTAAAAAGAACTGTCCTGCGCTTGCTTTTAGCATGGGACAAAATTAAAAAGTTAGACGAGGCTAAAAAATATAGTTGCATTGGTCTCCATTCCACTGGATGGTGCACCCCAAGGCGATCCATGCATTTTTGATATTTTCGCGCATATGAAGTTTCTGCGTCACCTTCTCATGCTCGCCTACATGCTCGGTTTGACGCACGAGTTCATACCGCATGAGCACCATGGCGAGGCAAGGGGTCAAGCCATTCTCATTTCAGAAGACTCTGCATTAGAAAGCGGAAGCTTGTGGCGCCATCTCCTCGAGGCACTCGGTGCACTGGAGCACCCATCGACAGGGGCGGAATTTCATTTTTACGCTCCCGATGAGGCAGCGGCCAGCATGACGGCAGAAGTTGTCATGTCGCTGGCTGTGTTGCCCAGGGAAACTCAAATCCCAGTGGTGCCAAGGAGCGCTCTACTGGATGGTGGGGTGCCTGTTCATCCGCCCCCGGACGGAACCTACAAAGCGTGTCCACCGCCTGGTCGCGGTTCTCCGTTGGCTTGATCGAGCCAATGCACCCTGCAGCTGAACGGCTGCTGAGAACCTAAGACCTTGAATCCATGATAAATTATTTGATCGCTTACTCCATTAGGAATAAGCTGGTGATCGCCGTCGGTGTGGTGGCGCTTATCGGATGCGGGCTGTATAGCCTGGACCGCATACCCATTGATGCCGTACCGGACATCACGACCAATCAGGTGCTGGTGATCACCAATTCACCGAATCTGGCGGCTCAGGAAGTCGAACAGTTCATCACCTTTCCCCTGGAGCGCTCGCTGGCCAATCTGCCTGAGGTGGAAGAAATTCGCTCGCTGTCCCGATCGGGTATTTCGGTCATCACCGTGGTCTTTGACGACGGCATGGACACCTACCGAGCCCGGCAGCTGATCTCTGAGCAGATCGAGCGTTCATCCGAGGACATCCCGGAAGGATTCGGGCGGCCCACTTTGGGGCCCATCACAACGGGTCTCGGGGAGGTGTATCAATACCTTCTCCATGCAGATGAGCAGCACAGGGACATGTATTCAGCTGCAGAGCTTCGGAGCATCAACGACTGGATCGTCCAGCGGCAGCTGGCGGGTATTCCCGGGGTGATCGAGGTCAATGGCTGGGGCGGACAGTTGCGGCAATACGAGGTGGCCGTGGATCCCGACCGATTGAAAAGCCACGGGCTGACCCTGCATGAAGTCTTTGACGCGCTCGCGCAGAACAACCAGAACGCAGGGGGCAGCTACATCGAAAAAGACCATCAGACCTATTTCATCAGGGGTTCGGGCCTTGTGGGCTCGTTGGAGGAGATCGGTGAGATCATGATCCGGAACACTTCGGGCATTCCGCTTTTGATCCGCGATGTCGCTGAGCTGCGTTATGGGCATGCACCGCGCTTCGGGGCGGTCACCTACAATGCTCAAGGTGAGGTGGTCAGCGGTCAGGTGCTCATGTTCAAAGGAGCCAATTCCTACAAAACAGTTCAGGCGGTGAAAGAGCGGGTGGAGCAGGTCCGGGCCTCACTCCCTGAAGGTGTGGTGCTGGAGCCCTTCATCGACCGTTCCCGGCTGATCGGAAATGCCATACGCACGGTGCGCACCAATCTTTTGGAGGGCGGCTTGATCGTCATCTTTGTTCTGGTCCTTTTCCTGGGCAATTGGCGGGGCGGGCTCATCGTGGCTTCGGTCATTCCCTTGTCGATGATGTTCGCTTTGTGCATGATGCAGCTCTTTGGGATCTCGGCGAATCTGATGAGTCTGGGGGCCATAGATTTTGGCCTGGTGGTCGATGGTTCGGTGATCATCGTGGAGGCCATCCTTCACCGTCTGCGCAGCCGGCATCAAGGGCAGACCCTGAAAAAGGAACAGATGGATCAGGAGGTGGGTGCCGCTGCAGGGCGCATCCGCAGATCGGCGGCCTTTGGCGAGGTGATCATCCTGATCGTCTACCTGCCCATTCTGGCGCTTGTGGGCATTGAAGGAAAGATGTTCGCGCCCATGGCACAGACCGTTGGTTTCGCCATCCTTGGTGCGCTTCTGCTGTCCATGACCTATGTGCCCATGATGAGCGCCTGGTTCCTTCCCAAAAGGATCGAATCCGAAGAAGGCATTTCCCAACGGATCGTTCACTTCTTTTACCGTTTGTACAGGCCCGCACTGGATAAGGCGCTTCGCTTTCGGTCGGCTTTGCTGGTATCGGCCCTGCTGCTTTTTGGAGGCAGTCTGGTGCTCTTTGATCGATTGGGTGGCGAATTCATTCCCACCCTGGAGGAAGGCGATTTTGCGCTGCACCAGATCCTGCCGCCGGGCAGTTCGCTTCAGGAGAGCATCGAGGTTTCTGAGAAGATCCAGCAAGCGCTGCTGGACAACTTTCCCGAGGTGGAGATCGCCCTGAGCAAGATCGGAACGGCCGAGATCGCCACGGACCCCATGCCCATTGAAGTGGGCGATATCATCCTGAAGATGAAACCCCGTTCTGAATGGACCACAGCCAAAAGCAGGGAGGAGATGTTCCTGAAGATGGAGGAGGTGCTGAGCGAGATCCCAGGGGTTTCCTATGAGTTCACCCAGCCCATTCAGATGCGCTTCAACGAACTGATCGCCGGGGTGCGTGAAGACATCGCCATCAAGATCTACGGGGAAGAGCACGAACAATTGGAGCTCATTGGCCAGCGGGCCGAACGGCTCATCGCCGGAGTGCGGGGGGTTGGTGATGTACAGCTGGAGCGCACTTCGGGCTTTCCTCAGATGATCGTTCGCTACGACCGCTCTCGCATGGCGCGCTATGGCGTGCATATTCAACAGGTCAATGAACTCATCCAGGCAGCATTTGCGGGGAAGGCGGCCGGTGTGGTCTTCGAAGGCGAACGCCGATACGACTTGGTGGTCCGTATGGCGGAGACAAGGCGAAAGGGAATGGACGATCTGCGGGAGCTGCATGTGCCGATGCCGGACGGACAAACCGTTCCGCTTCGCGAACTGGCCGATATCCGGATGGAGGAAGGGCCTGCACAGATCTCTCGGGAGAATGCCAAGCGAAGGATCGTGATCGGGGTGAATGCCCGGGAAAGAGATACCCAGAGTCTGGTGGAGGAGATCCAGGATGTGCTCAGTGAGCGCCTTGAACTGCCTGCGGGCTATCACATCGAGTACGGCGGACGATTTGAAAACCTGATGGCGGCCAAAGAACGCCTTTCAGTGGCCGTACCCGTTGCCTTGCTGCTGATCCTCATTCTCTTGTATTTCACCTTTGGCAGCTTGTCTCAGGCACTGATGATCTTTACGGCTGTGCCCCTTTCAGCCATCGGTGGGGTTTGGGCCTTGTGGATCCGCGACATGCCTTTCAGTATTTCCGCAGGCATCGGTTTCATCGCCCTGTTTGGCGTGGCTGTCCTCAACGGGATCGTCTTGCTCTCCTATCTGAATCAGTTGGAGAA
>CATILC010000045.1 GCA_949516455.1 Flavobacteriia bacterium
ATGGTCTCCTCACTGATCACCTCGGTCGAATACCACCTGCCGTTGTGCTGGGCAATGTTCAGGTGCAGAAAACCGTCATTGTCCACATATACATCGCTGCTTCGGCCACTGAAATAGTTTGGGCCCGGGCCCCAGGTGCTGTTCTCATAGGCCTTGATCGTCCAGCTTTGACCAGAGAAATACATCGGATCCGCACAGTTCGAACAATCGGAACCTGTCACCTCACAAGCGGCGCACTTTTCCCAGCAGACAGTCGGCAAGGTCTGGTCCGAATAGACGGTCAACAGACGGTTCGTGTACTGTCCTGTAGTCTTGGTGCAGCTGAGGGTTGTATCCGTAAAGTTTTCGGACACTGCCCATCCATCCAGAGTAAACTTGTATTCCATGGAACCGACCGGCACGGCTGCAGTCGTCTCCCAGATCCCGTCGTTGTCGTTGTCCTGAAGCGGCTGACAGCTCCCGCACCAATTGTTGAGCGAGGAATTCAAATACACAGTGGAAAAGGCAGCATTGTATTCGTTCATATCGACGCTGAAGGTCACGTTCACGTTTTGTGCGTGCAGCGCAATCGAAAACAAACTGCAAATTGCCGCAAGCAGTGCGAATTTGAAAGGAGGAGCGGGGGATTTCATGGGCATTGGCTTGGTTGATGGATCATTTTACGGATTCTGGCTCTTGGCCATCAGTAAGGCACATATGTGAAGTCCATGATGATCGCCTCCTGCACCTGACCGTCCAGCGGCGGAACACCACCAAGCAGCCAGTGATTCATCCGCACATTGGTATTGTTCTCTGGCGCGGGAATGACGATGGGATCCGATGAATTCCCGTTCTCGTTCTTTACGCGGGGGATGTTGTTTGGATTGCTCCTGCTATAGCTCCATTGCCAAATGAGCGCTCCACCTGTCCCGCGGCCCTTCCAGCTCTTCCAGCTGATCACGTCCTCGGTCCAGATGAATTGATGTGTGGTGACACCGATCAGATCTCCGGCCTCGGTATCCGCCTCGCGCGTGCGCTCTGGATAATAGGGACCAAAGTTCACGGGCTGCACAGAGGTGTGCAGGGGTTTTGTGTTCACATTTCCCCACTTGGCCAGTTCAATATCCACCTCGCTGTTCGCCTGTGTTTTGAAGCTCTCCGTGTTCCAGGTGAAAAGCCCGAGCACGGTATTCTCTGGGATGTTCTCATAGTCGCCAGCGATGACCCATGTATATTCCCCGTAGCCGACTGTATCCTGGCCCACCAATTCAGTGGCGTACCAGATCCCATCGTGCTCGGCAATGCGCATGTGCAAGTATCCCTGTCCGTCCAGGAAAATATCCTCTGGTTTATCGGAAAAGTAGTTCGGTCCCGGGCCCAGCGGGGAAGGCCCTGTCTTCACGACCCAATCCCGTCCTGCAAAGCGCACCTCGTTGCCCGCCCGCCCAAAGGGAGGCGGATCTTCCAATTCACAGGAAACGATCAGAAAGGCCATGGGAATGGCCAGCCACAGTGTTAATGATTTCTCTTTCAGTTGTTGTACGTTCTTGAACATATACAGTCTGATGCTGATTATCTTGCGCTCAAACGGTCAAGGGCTGTGGGATAAAGATTCCCCCGGGAAACGACAGCGCCCATGCTCACACCACATGATAAAGGGGCCTTGTATTCATCTCCCATCTTTGCCACAGCCTGACCGATGAAACTCATAATTCTTCTTTGACTACGGAGACAAAACCCCAGCGCAGGGGCACTTCTCCAAATTCTTCTGTCTGACAATTCCAAATCTCTGTGATCCGCTCACCTCTGCGCTCAAAGGTGATGCGCAGGTCAAGAAGGAGCTCCTCTTCTGCTTTCAGACCGGAATAAAGCGCTTCAGGCTGGTGGATCAGCCATTCGATGCTCTGGCGCGCTCCACGGATGCTCCTGGCAGTGCCTCCTTTGGTCAATTCCTTGTTCATGGAGACCGAACGACTCACTCCTTTACGGAGGTCTGTTGCGAACCAATGGTCGCTCATGATCCGGCCCTTCCGTCTGTCGGGTGCCTCTGCATTCGACGACAGGACGAGGTCCAATCCGACGATCTCACCTCTTTTGTCGTTGACCGGTGCCTCGATAAACAGACTGATGTAGCGTTCGTTGGCCGTCAGCCAGATCGCCTTGCCTGATGGCAATTCTATGTTCGGCTCACGCTGCATGCTTCTGTCCGCGAACCCATCGAGGATCAGCGTATCTGCTGTGACAACGATATCTGTCCTGTAGCGCGGTGGTGCAGGTTTCCGGATCAGATCGATCTTGTCTACGATCATGCTTCCCTCCGCCTCGAACTGAATGATCATCTGCTTGATGTTGCTCGGATTGGCGTTCTGCTCATTCCAATCGAATGCATTCAGTGGCAGGACCACATCCCGCCATTCGTCGTCCACAATGGGTGCATTGACGATCCTGTCCGGAGTCAGCCCGATCCAGGCTTGCTTGTCCGCATAATCCTCCAGACACATGGCCAATGGAAGCCCTTTGATATCTCCACCGGCAGACTTCACCTTCAAGCGGATCGCTGCACTGTCTACGATGCCATAAATGTCTTTTGCCGCCCAACCGTCCCAGCCGATGCCCAGACCAAACCAGTTGTTGTCCACACCGCAATCGGGGCGCAGCTTGTTCCATTCGAGATACATTCCGCTTTCGCCACCGGGCATAAGGTCGACCTCCTGCCGTACCGTCAAACACTGAGATTGGGTGTACCAAACCTCCTGACCGATCTGGTCCTTGAAGATGTCGAGCTGAAAGACATTGCCAATGTGTGGTGGCATGGCCTCTGCATTGCCATACAGATCCTTTGGGCGCATCAGACTGCGATCCCGCGTGACCTTGACCTCTTTCAGTTGCACATTTTCTTGTGCCTCCAGAAGGCCGCAAAGGCAAATAAGCAGAAATGCGATATGTGCTTTGATCCGGATCATGGGTTGAGGGGTCCGCCTTCAGTGAATACCACGTAATCCATGAGCAGTCGGCTGTAGCCCGAACTTGGATTCGCCAGGAAGAGGAATTCCACCTGATGGATCTTGTCGGGCTCGTGCAGGTCGTTTCCGGCTGCATTGGTGGGCTGCCCGTTGAACAGAGCGGCCAGCTCGGAATATCTGAAGGAATACAGATTCCATCCGGGGTCTACATTGTTTATCTCGATGGAGTACTGATCCTCATTGGCTGCGTTGAAGGTGCCGTCGAGATCCTCATCTTCATTGATTCGGATCAACAGCAACCCGTTGGTGATGCCCACGGGCGAATTCAGCAAGAAGTTGACGTATACATTGTTCGGGTCTCCGGAAAGCGGAAGCGTGTTGCCTCCTTGGAGCACAGAATCAGAGAAGGAAGCCGCAGGCACATAGAGATAGCCGATCAGCCAGTCCCAGTCGACCTCGCCAGCCATATCGTAGTAATACTGACCCTGAGCAGCCGTATCCACATCGTCCACATTGAAGGTCATCTGACCACCGGACTGAACGAATTCATCCCACAATGGATTCTCACCGCTCTCAAAATCGAGCATCACAAATCCCTCGTCGCACTTGGGAACATCGATCGAAACCGTATCCTTCATGTACAAGGTGTCTTCCGGTACGTAAAGGGTGATCTCGACCTGCTCTGAGCGGAAGAGCGGAAAATCCGTAGTTGAACCGTTCCATGAGGTATTGGTGGCATCGAGTCGGCGGCTCTTTCCGCTGATGATCTTTTCCGATCCCGAACTCAGTCCCTGTATGCGCAATTCCCAGTCGGTGCTCTTGGAGAATTCGGCCGTAAAAAAGACCGACTCGCCACTGCAGAAATCGACGGCATCACTGCTTACTTCCAGTCCTGCGATCAGGTTGAACTCCCCGTAGAGCTCGGAGAGCAGAGGACCTTCGGGATCTTCCGAACACCCCAGCATTCCGATCAGGGCAAATGGTGTGATGAATTTTAAAGTTCCTTTCATCTTAAAGGGTCATTATGAAGTTGAATTGCCAATTGCTCCAGCGGTAGGCCTGATAGCCCGACAAGGGATCTGACCAATCGAAGCTCTGATAGAATAACTGAGCAGCGATTTTTTGGTTGAAGCGGTACTGCATCCCTCCGCCGATCAGTTGTTCCTGTCCATCGAATTGAACCTCCTGGAAGTCCGTCACCTGCGTATACAGGTCGCGGACGGCGTACAGGTCGTTTCCTTTGGACGTGTAGGATCGCCACTCGGCCAACAAGCTCAGGTGCTCAAAGAATTCCCATTCCAGAGCGACATCTATCAGCTGGTTGTTCAGATCCGACTGCTCGTAGGCTTTTCCGTCTCTCGTTGTGTTTTCGGAAGACAAGGTCAGGTCGAGATCCAGATCTCGCTCCCAGCCGAAGTAGGTGCCCAGATGCAGGCTTGCATTCCCTTGGATCAGCTGGAAATTGCGCAGCTCATCGGTTCCCTGCCCGGCAATGTCGTCCAATGAGGTCCAACGGACGCCGAGGTCGAGAACGCCGTCTTCTGTTTGCCAGTCCACGCGCGCATTCACACCGCTACGGTTCGGGGTGGCTGTTCCATAAGGCAAAGCGTTTCCATATCTCGGATCGAAGGTCATCAGACCAGCCTCCAACTGCGTATTGTACAGCGTTCCATCGCGCAAGAGGTCGTAGGTGCTGAACGGACGAAGCACTTGATCATTGGTGTACCGCTGATAGGCATTGGGCGAACGCTCAAACCGAATCCGCTTGGTTTGCGCGCCAGGGCTTCTGAAGTTCGCTCCTACCGCACGCCATCCGATGCTCGCTTTCAGCCGACTGGCTCGATGGTACAGGCCCGCCTCCACATCCGAAAACCCGCCCTCCAGCACAGGTGCGTCTTCATCTCCCTTCCACTCCAAACGCGATCGTCCTGCCTCGGCGTTGGCGAACAACTCGTACTTCCTGAGGCTGCGGCTCCACTTCAAACCAATGGATTGAACCGGATTGTTGAGCTGTACGGGGTCTGCAGAGGTTTCAGGAATGTCGAACAGGTTCGCATAATGATAGAGCAGATGCCATTCCTTGGCGACCTGCAGATCCATCATTCCTCCGCCATAGAGCCGATCCGAGCCCCCAAAGTCTGCGCTGTTCGTACGCGTGGTGAAGAGGCTGAAATTCACTTCGTCCAAAACCTTCTTGAACTGGAAACCAAAATCCATGGCCAGCCCCTGCTGACGCCAGGTCTCCTGATCGTTCTGAAAGATGTCGTAGCGAAGCATGTCCAGGGAGGTCTGGCTCACCGTCGAGGTTCCCCCCAGGATCCACTCGTCTTCATTGCGGAAGGTGTACGGACTCATCCGGTAATCGATATCGCCCAACTGGAACCGGATGATGTCTGCGATCACGCCACGCACCCAGAGCTGTCGCAGGTCAAATGTGACACCACTGCCCCAGAATCCGCCAAAATCATTTCGGACGCGGATCATGCCCATGACCTCCAGGTTGGGATTGGGTTGTACGTGCAGCCCCAGATCGACCAAGGCGTGTCCGCTCTGGGTGCGTGCAGCGGTGACCGTATCCGGTACGCCATCTGTCTTCATCTCATCGTTGTAGATGAGCCCGCGCGAGTAGGAAGACAACCAAAGATTCCTTCCGTCCTGTGCGGAGAGTTGGGCAACGATCATCGCTGCAAAAAGGGTGTAAGAAAGCTTCTTCATCAGAAGAATATTTTCAGTTCAACAAGGGTTTCCTGTCCTTTGAATTGGTCCAGGGCAAAACTTCTGTCTTCGAAGGCGAACCAGCGGTGACGCACAAAGAGGCCGGCATTCCTGCCCAGTGATTGATCGAATCCGATACCGAGTCCCCAGCCCTCCTGATCGCGTGGCTTGTAGGTCTCTGGGTCGATGTCCGTATCGTAGTTGCACATAGTGCGTTCATAGCCCGCATAGCCGTTCAGGTAGAACCCACGGTTCAGTCGCCAGTAGACTTCCATTTCGGTATTGTACTGTCGGAAATACGCCTCCGAATAGGTGACCGGCACCGGGGAATATTCCTTCTGCACACTCTGGTAACGACCCAGGAAAAAGAAATAAAGCGGGCGGACCGCGTGGTTGGTCTTGTACTTCAAATGCGTCTCGAGCGTAGAGAAATGCTTTCTGTTGAGTGGAACGCCGTTCACATCGTTGTCCAGAAGATTGACGGTCTCAAACACATCGCGGTAAATGACCGACTGCCTTCCGTAAGGCCCCACGTTCTGCGGGAAGTTCCAGCGCCACATGCGTGAACGGATAAGCCCATTGACCTGGTGGCCATAAGTCAGCTGACTGGATACAGCATCGATCTCCATGGCAGAGGCCAGACCAAAACTCATCCACATCCGGCCCAGTTTGAAATTCGTATTCAGATTGTGCCCTTGGCGGTTGTTCGTCACGAGTCCGATCGGCAGAACGGAACTGGCAAAGGGACGCAGCAGGGTATTGCTCTGGGCAGCCTGTTGAGCGCCGTCATTGGGATTCACCTCTTGTATGGCGACGTTCCAGTAAAGCGCATTGTTGTTCACAACGTTGGGGCTGATGCGGTACACCTGAAACTCAATGGGGATTCCCGTGAGTTTCTTCTTGGTCAGCACCTTCATGTTGATGGCCTCGCCCCAGTCGTAGTCGTCAAAGGGGGTTGTGTACTTGCCCAAGCCCGCCTCGAGATAGAAATTATAGCTCGATCTGTTCAGGCTCACCTCACCAGTGACCACGTTGTAGGTGATCGCTTCTGTATTCAGGCTGTCGAAAAAGGTGATGCCATTGATCGTGTTGATGGCGGCGTAATCCCGTGCATTGAATTCCTTCTTGATCTTGCCTCCGTAGCTGTTGTTGGGAATGGTGAGGAATCCTCCGTTCAATTCGGTCTTTCCATACAAGACCGAGATGTTCCACCGGTCAGGAAGGTTCAGCCCTTCAACGATCAGCCCCTGAAAGGCGCGTTCACCGAATCGGGTGTCCTGATAGACTTCACCTGTGGCATAGAGGTCTTCATATCGCTGTCCCACCGTTCCGTTGATCGGATCCCAGGGATTGCGTTCGAAGAGCAGGAAGCGGTTATAGCCCCTGAACGAGGCAAAAGTCAGATCGGAAAGACTGTACCATTGGATTCCCCCGAGGCGGAAGTTGAATTCCCCAAAATTGGAATTGTAGCTTCCGTACATGTTCAAGCCGAGGTTGAAACCCATTGAAGGTGCCAGACGGGCACCGCTGAAGGGATCAAAAATATTCGGGCGGTCCTCTGTGGCGACCTGTCCGCTGTAGGCTGGGTCGATCATGCCGTTGAGAAACTGAAAAGCATAGAGATCAAAGCCCCAGGAGAATTGCTCACTGGGTCGGCCGCTCACATTGAGCATCAAATTGGGCAACTGGGCGTCGTCGCCAAT
>CATILC010000046.1 GCA_949516455.1 Flavobacteriia bacterium
CATCGGGTCGTCCAATATCTCGCGGAAACGACCCTCAGACAGATCCTTCAATGGCGAAACACAGCGCGGATGGCGAAGCAGACTCTTTGGGGTCATCACCACCAGTGGCTTTCGGAAGCGCCTGTGCATCTGACGCCTCAAAAGATGGAAGAAATTGGCGGGCGTGGTCGCATTGACCACCTGCATATTGTCTTGGGCACAGAGCTGCAAGAAGCGCTCAAGCCGGGCACTCGAATGTTCGGCTCCCTGGCCCTCATAGCCGTGGGGAAGAAAGAGCACCAGTCCATTCTGAATGCGCCATTTGTCTTCGGCTGCTGCTAAAAACTGATCGATGATGATCTGTGCGCCATTCACAAAGTCCCCGAATTGTGCCTCCCAAATGGTGAGCGTATCCGGACTGGCCATGGCATAGCCGTAGTCGAAAGCCATTACGCCGTACTCTGAGAGATGGCTGTTGTAGATGGCCATGCGCCCCTGGTCTTCCTGCATGCCATTGAGCAGCATGAACTCTTCCTCGGAGTCCTCCACCTTGATCACCGCATGTCGGTGGCTGAAGGTTCCCCGTTCGCAATCCTCACCGCTCATCCGCACATTGAACCCGTCCAGCAGAAGGCTGCCGTAGGCCATGAGTTCGGCCATTCCCCAATCGAGGGCATCGGTTTCCTCGACCATCTTTTTTCGGTCCCTCAGAAGTCGTTGGATCTTGTTGAAGAACTTCTTCCCCTCTGGAAGTGTGGTGAGCCGATCGGCGATGAATTTGAGTTTGTTTTCATCAAAAGAGCTGTCCGGCGATTCTTCCAGATCGACACTCTTGGCGGGATGCAGATGGAGATACTGGTCTTCGAGGAAGGGTGTGACCACATTCCGGTCGATCTCCTTGGACTCGTCGTATCGGTCTTGCAGCAGGGCTTTGAATTCGCTTTCCAGCTCCTTGACAATATTGGGCCCGACCACACCTTCCTGCTTGAGTTTTTCTGCATACAGGCTGCGCGGGTTCGGGTGTTTGGCGATGGCCTTGTAGAGCAGTGGCTGCGTGAAACGTGGCTCATCTCCTTCGTTGTGCCCGTATTTGCGGTAGCAAAGCAGATCGATGAACACATTACGATTGTAGCGCTGTCTGTATTCGGCCGCAAAGAGCACCGCATGAATGACGGACTCGACATCGTCTCCATTCACGTGCAGTACCGGCGCGAGCACCACTTTAGCAATATCCGTACAGTAGGTCGAGGAACGCGCATCGAGGTAATTCGTGGTGAATCCGACCTGATTGTTGATCACAACGTGGATGGTGCCTCCGGTCTTGTATCCGTCGAGGGTTTCCATCTGCACGACCTCATACACAACACCCTGGCCTGCAATCGCTGCATCTCCATGAACGAGGATGGGCAAAACCTTTCCCGCCTTGGAACCGTATTCGGTATTGATCCGGGCTCGGCTGATGCCTTCCACCACGCCATCCACAGCCTCCAGATGAGAGGGATTGGGGCTGAGATTGAGCCGAATCCTCTTGCCGTTGGGCAGCTTGCGTTCAGTGGAGTACCCCATGTGGTATTTTACATCCCCGTCGAATCCATCCTCTTCTTCAAATTCTTTTCCTTCGAATTCACTGAAGATCTCTTTCGGACTCTTGCCAAAGATGTTGCTCAATACGTTCAGGCGACCGCGGTGCGCCATGCCCATGACCACCTCCTGGACGCCCAGGTCACTCGCCCGCTCGATCAGAATATCCAGGGCAGGGATCAGGCTTTCGGCACCCTCCACGGAGAAGCGCTTTTGCCCGACGAATTTGGTGTTGAGAAAAGTCTCGAACGAGACCGCTTCATTGAGTTTTCTGAGAATGCGTTTTTTCTGATCTGGGGTGAAGTTGGGATGATTGTCATTTTGGTGGATCTTGGATACGATCCATTTCACCACTTCCCGATCCCGGATGTAAACGAATTCGATGCCAATGCTCTGGCAATAGACGCGCAGCAGATGGGCCTCAATTTCCCTCAGGCTGGCGGGTGCCTTGATCCCCACCTCTTTGGCCGCCATGAATGGCCGGTCCAGGTCTTCTTCACTCAGCCCGTAGTGATGGATCTCCAGCGAAGGCTTGTATTGACGCCTGCTTCGGACCGGATTTGTCTGGGTGAAGAGGTGGCCTCTTTTTCGGTAGTCATTGATCAGGTCTATGACAAGAAACTCTTTCCGTATCTCCTCGGGGATCTCCTGATCTTCTTCGCTGAAGACTTCCCCTTCTTCCAGTGCAAAGTCGTAACCCTGAAAAAATGCCCGCCAACTGGGCTCGACCTCATCGGGCTGTTTGAGATACTGCTGATAGAGCTCTTCAATAAAGCCGATGTGGGAACTTCCGAGAAAAGAGAAACGATGCATCCTGAGTTGGGGAATTGCCTTCTTTTGTTCGTTCGAAAGTACAACTTTTGACCCTGTTCTCCGGCGCTACACGGCGGGGCTCAATGCCTATATTTGAGCCGCATGCTGACCACAAACAGGCCCATTTTTTCTTTGATCGCGCTGGTTTTCATTTGCGCCCTCCCCTTGACCGGGCAGGTTCAGGACCGCTTTGAGCGAAAGAAAAGATCGACTGCACCGATCGACCGAGCTGTTCAACAAGCACCTGACAGCAGAACCTCCCCCGACGAAAATTCATCGGGAAAAGAAAACGAGCAGCTGGAGGATGAAACCGAACAAGGGCGTAAAGCTGCTTCAGAAGAAGGGTTTTCCTGGGACAAAATGCGTTGGGGAGGTGCCTTTGGAGCATCCTTCGGGAATTTCACCTATGTCATGCTGAATCCACGGGCGGCCTACCACCTGGACGAAAGTTGGACTTTGGGACTTGGGCTCACCTATATCTACGCCAAGGACGATCGCAGCTACACGCGCAGCATCAACAATGGGGCGGCGCTTGAGCAAAGCGTATTTGGCATAAATCCATTCGTCAATTACGAGCTTTTCTCCGGGCTGGGCATCGGGACAGAGTTCGACCTTGTCCGGGCCAATATCATTTTGAGCAACCCCTACAATACAGGGGGCAATCCCTTTGTGATCGAACGCGACTGGGTGCCGCACTGGTTTGTTGGAGCGACCTACTATCCAAGGGATCAAGGCGTGTTTGCAGGAATCTACTACAATCTGCTGGACGACGGTCGATCGTTCTACTCCAATCCGGAGATCCGCTTTGGATTCTTTTTCTGAGCGCCTCACCGATCGGCAATGATCACCTCCTTGTAAGGCCGGAGGGCTTTTTACTCTAGCGGATGCTGTCCCTTCCTTCCGACCATTCAAATTTCAGTCCACCGCTGGGTGGCGGTTCAGATGCGGATTCGTCTTTTTCACGCTGCCAGGGCTTTTGCTCTCTCCATTCCTGTTGAATGCCCGAGCGAAGTGCTTCCTTATCCAGAGCAACTTGAGGATCGCTCAGTTCCCCGGTCACCTTGAGGTAGATGCTCGGAACCTTTCGCTCCTGCACTTCCACCAGGAATTCTGAAAGCTCCTCATCCATTTTTCGCTTTTTCTTGTTGATGACGCGGTGTGCAGGCAACTTGAAACGATAATCGATGCGGTTGTTGAAGCCGTGGGAACCAGACATCTCCACTTCGATCGCATTGCTCTTCCACAGGCTTTTTTCGAGGCGTACCTGCTGCTCGGCGATGGACCATTTCTGAATATGCCGATCGATCCTCAGGCGACTAAGCTCATCGAGTTGCACATGATCTGCCAGTGCGTAGAGAGGCTGGAAATGGCTGAGTTCCGCCTCAAGTAATTCGGTGGACGCATCCACGGTCAATTCGGCAAGGCGTGTCGACAAGTCGGCGTCCATGGGCAGGTGCAGATCAAAATCTGCATTCAGCCTTCCGCTGAGTTGTTCGGAGGTGAGCGTGTTCTGTCCAAAGTTGGAAAAGGCCTTGAAGAGCCCATCTATGGAAACGCCAGTCAGTTGGCCATCGGTATTCATCGTCCAACCATTGTCCGTGTGGCCAAAAGTGCCCTTGGCTTTCAATTCTCCTCCGATGCCCTGCGCATAGAGCTGGTCGATACCGATCTCTTGATCTCGGAGCGAGAGATCCGCCCTTACGGATTGGAGGACCAGTTCGTCCGCACGCAGATGGTCCGCTTCCAGGGTCACCTGACCTCTGTACTCAGGCAGCTCGAAATCGGAATCCTCGTCTTCTGAACCCGTCCATTCAAGCGATTGGGTGCGTATGCGCAGGTTCAATTCAGGTGGCGACGAAGCACTCCAGTTTCGAATGCGCCCATCGGCATAGAGTTCCTGCTCACCCAGGGTCATGAGCAGGTTGTCCAGCTCGATCTGTCCTTTTCGCCAGCTGACCTGTCCTTTTGTTCTCCGGACCTGCAGATCATCGCCACGCCGGAAACCGAAATCGGCCAGATCCAGTTCCATCTGAAGTTCATTCTGCCAGTCCGGTCGATCGATCTTTCCTGTGAAGCGGGCACGGACATCGGCCGTACCGTTCCAATCCGTTCCCCATTCCACAGGCAGGGATCCATCCAGATCTGCAAGGGTCAAATGCCCTTCAGCCTCGATCTGGGCCTGTTCTCGTGAAATGTCCAGCCGACCTTTTATCTGAAGAGAACTGCTGTTTTTCCTGAGAAAAACAGAATCCAAAACGACGGAACGGTTCTTATTGCCGGACAAATAACGTCCTGAGACATCGGCCTGGATGCCACTCCAGTCAGGATGATCCAGTGCGGCATTGACCGAGCGAAAAGAGAACTCATCTTCAAGCCCCTTTTCCAGATGGATGGTTCCATCGATGGCCGCTGACCCGGATAGTCGGTCAAGGGGCTGGTTCAGTTCGATCGGGCCTTGTGCGATCCATTGGCTGATCTCTGAAATGTCTGCTCGCAGGTCGATTGCGTTGTCCTCTTTTCGGAAGTTCAGTTCAAATACATCACCAAGGCTCTCGATCTCTGCAGTCCAAAGGGGTGGGGTCAAGAGCAGCAGAACTTCCGTATTTGGCAGATTCCATTCCCGATCTTCTCCCGTCCACTGGATGCGCTCAAAAGACGAGATGAGCTCTGCCTGTCCTTGAGCGATTGGTTGCCATTCTGCTGAGCGCACATAGGCTTTGGTCTGCCCCTTTTGGGACGGGGAATCATAACGTATGAAACAGTTGCGGAGCGTGAGTCGGTCAAGCTGTATGCCGGGGTTTTCATCCGAATCCTTGTCCGGAATGAGCTCCTGAAAATTCCAGCCTCCTCCCTTGAATTCCCTGATGTAGCTCCGTCCATTTGCCACATGCACTCCATTGATCCGGTAGTCGCCCCGGATCCAGTTCTTCAAAGATGTTGCGATCCATACGGATCGTGCAGACAAAAGACTGTCGCCTTGCGAATCGAGGGCCACGACCTCTTCCATCAACAGGCTCACCGAAGGGAACTGCCGCAGACTCAGACCAATTTTCTCGACTTCAACAGGTCGTTCCAGTTCTGTGTTGATCCGCTCGACAAGGGCATCCAGTAGTTGGTCGCGTTGCCACCAGGCGTAGGCGGAAAGACTTGCGAAGAGGAGGATCGCTGCCAGAAGAACGATGCCCAAAGTCCGTATGATCTTTCTTCCGCTCATGTAGGGGTTGGATCAGCTGCGCATGCGCAGGAAATCAACTTCTTTACTGCTCAAGAAACGCCACTGTCCACGGCTTAGTCTTTTTTTCGTCAGACCGGAGAAGGATACCCGATCCAGCTTCACCACTTCGTACCCAAGGTGCTCAAAGATCCTGCGAACGATCCGGTTACGACCCACATGCAACTCGATGCCGATATGCTTCCGGTCCTTGTCTTCCACATAGGCGATCTGGTCTACTGATACGGGGCCGTCTTCGAGTTCGAGTCCATCCTCGATCTTGGCAAGATCTGCCTTGGCCAGGGCTTTACTGAGGACCACATCGTAGATCTTTTGTGCGCCATTGGACGGATGCAGGAGTTTGTCGGCCAGCTCTCCGTCATTGGTGAACATCAGTACCCCGGTGGTCTGACGGTCCAGTCGCCCTACGGGATAGATCCGTTCCCTGCACGCGCCTGAAACGAGCTCCATGACCGTCTTGCGTGCTTTGGGATCGTCAGTTGTCGTGATGAAACCCTTGGGTTTATTCAGGAGCAGATAGACTTTATTCTCGGATCGGACGATCGCATTGTTGTAGCGAACTTCATCACCTGGTCCCACCTTGTGGCCCATCTCGGTCACCACTTTTCCATTCACCTTCACCAGACCTGCCTGGATCAGGGTATCGGCCTCCCTTCTCGAACTGATCCCGGCATGCGCAATGAATTTGTTCAGACGGGTGTTTTCCGTTTTAACCGAACGATCGCTTCGTCCTGCTGTTCGAGGATTCCTCCGCTCCGAGGGGCGGTTGCGTTGTTCCTGGCGTTGCCTGCCTCCCGCCGGTCTTTCCGGTCCTCTGCTGCTGTCATCCCGCCGGCCTGTTTGGCGATCGGTCGATCTTGATTTCGAACGATAAGCGCGTTCCTCTGAACGATCCGACCTGCTTCTTTTCTCTTCTCGTCTTGGCTCATTCTCCGAAGCTGATCGGCCTTCTGAGCGCTTTCGATCGAATGGCCTTTCGTCCGTCCTTCTCCTGTCCGCTCTTTTGTCTGGTCCTTGGTTTCGTCCGGTTCGTTGTCCTCCGCCGGTTCTTCCACGAGGAGAGGCATCCTTTCTGCCCGGTCCTTCTCTGCGGCCGTTTCGACCGCCGCCTTGTTTTCTTTCCATCGGGGGCAAAGGTATTGGAGATGACTCATTGCCCGTCCGTGTGGGGAAGCATGAAATTCCTTGTGTGTTGCAGGCAAGGGCGACGGCTTGGAACCACACAGACCAGATCGAATCGGACTTCGGCTTCCCGGTCGGGACAAAAGGACAGGTAGGCTTCGGCGCCCTTTTCCAAATTTCGGCATTGCGCCTCCCTTGGCAATATGCCCATGGGTCCTGATGCGCCTCTTCTCGCCTTGACTTCAACGAATACCAAGGTGTTGGCACAACGGACGATGAGGTCGATCTCAAATTTCCTGAACCGCCAGTTGCGTTCCAAAATGGCAAAGCCTCTGGCAGCGAAGTATTCCTCGGCGCAGTCCTCACCGAGCGTCCCAAGCTCTGTCCGGGTCAATGGTAGGAAAGCTTCCAGCGTCCTCCGTCGTGTTCCAGCCGCACATTGCCTCCAAGGAGCAAAGGTCGGTTGTCGCGGATGTGTCCTGCAGGAAAGCCAAAAGCCACTGGAATGTTGAGGGGCGCGAAGTGATCGCGAATGATCTGCTCTGCTGTCCAGCCAAAAGGACGATCGTGGTCGTTCATATCGGTCAGCCCTCCGATCACCACGCCTTTCAATCCGGCAAACAGACCAGAACGGCTCATGCCCTGGAGCATGCGGTCGATGTGGTAGAGGTATTCATCTATGTCCTCGATAAAGAGAATGGCATCCTGCAGATCTGGCAGATCGGCACTTCCAAGCAAACTGTACAGCACACTGAGGTTGCCCCCTTTCAGGATGCCTTCTGCACGGCCGAACAGGTCATCTTCGCTGCCCGCCCATTCTTGGTCGATGTTTTCACCTTTCAGGGCTCGGAACGTCTGTTCTTGTGCCTGAGGTGAACAAGAAGGAAGGTCCACGGGCATAGGGCAGTGCAGGCTTTGGAAATTCAGCCGCTGAGCTCTTCCGTGCAAGACCGTGATGTCGCTGTAGCCGCAGATCCATTTGGGTTTCTCTCTCAGAAGCGCGTCGTCGATGCCGTCCACCATACGCACGCTGCCATAGCCTCCTCGAACGGAGAAAACAGCCCTGATCTCTTCATCCGCCAGCATCCGGTTGAAGGCTGCGCTCCGGGTGGCATCGTCTCCACCAAATTGATGGAAGGGGCGGTCTGCGTATTCATCCACCCGAACCCTGAATCCCGCTCCTACAAAAAGAGCAGTTGCCTCTTCAATGCGTTCGGTCTCAAGGAAGCGCGCCGTGGCCACAAAACCAATGAGATCGCCAGGATGAAGAAATGGAGGTGTGCGGATCATGGATTGAAATTACGAGCCAGAGCGCGATCTGGATGGGCTGAAGCATCCATTGTCCGTATGCATTATCCACAATCCAGGCAGTCGCTCTATGGTTTCTGAAAACTCCTGGGGCCAGTCCTCCGCCTCTTGCATGGTCCACTTACCTTTGGCGTTCATTCCGATCCACTCATGAGCAAGCGTCATCTGGTCACGGCAGCACTGCCCTACGCCAACGGCCCCGTGCACATCGGGCACATAGCGGGCTGTTATCTTCCGGCGGATATCTACGTTCGTTTTCTCCGCCAAATGGGGGAGGATGTCCGCTTTATTTGCGGTTCTGACGAACACGGTATGGCCATCACCATGCGTGCGCGAAAGGAAGGAGTGGAGCCTCGGGCGATCGTGGACCGCTACCACAATATGATGAAGGGATCTTTCGAGGAATTCGGCATCTCCTTCGATATCTACAGCCGTACCTCTTCTGAAGATCACCACAAGACGGCGCAGGACTTTTTTCTGAAGTTGCACGAGCAAGGCGTTTTTCAGGAGAAGGAGACCGATCAATACTACGACCCCGAAGCCCGGCAATTTCTGGCCGATCGGTACATCATGGGAACCTGTCCGGCATGCGGACATACAGAGGCCTATGGCGATCAGTGCGAAAATTGCGGCCGCAGCCTCAGCCCTACGGAACTCAAGGACCCGCGTTCCACCCTGAGCGGATCGGCGCCCGTGCTGAAAAAGACCACGAACTGGTTTCTGCCTCTCGATGAGATGACAGACGGCATACGGTCATTCCTCGATCAGCACAAAGACTGGAAGCCCAATGTCCACGGCCAATGTATGAGCTGGCTGGATGCGGGTGATGGGCTTCAGCCGCGAAGCATGACACGCGATCTGGACTGGGGCATCCGTGTGCCCGTGAAAGGAGGAGAGGACAAGGTGCTCTACGTCTGGTTCGATGCCCCGATCGGTTATATATCAGCCAGTAAGGAATTGATGCCCGATCAGTGGCGCTCCTATTGGCAGGATCCAGATTCCCGCCTGGTGCATTTCATTGGCAAGGACAACATCGTTTTCCATTGCATTGTCTTTCCGGCCATGCTCATGGCGCATGGATCGTACAACCTGCCCGAAGCGGTTCCGGCCAACGAGTTCCTGAACCTCGAAGGCCAAAAGATCAGCACCTCCCGCAATTGGGCGGTCTGGTTGCACGAATACCTCGAAGATTTCCCCGGAAAGCAAGATGTGTTGCGTTATGTGCTTTGTGCAACGGCGCCTGAGACCAAAGACAACGACTTTACCTGGAAGGATTTTCAGCAGCGCAACAACAGCGAACTGGTGGCCATTCTTGGAAATTTCCTGAATCGGGTCTTCGTCCTCACCGACAAATACTACGGGGGTCAATTGCCGGATATGGATGGATCTTCGGATTCTGAGGAAGTGGCCTGGGCAGAATTTACGGCGCATGCCGACCGCATGGAAGCATCCATTGGTGCATATCGTTTCCGTGAGGCGCTGGGAGAATTCATGGGATTGGCACGGGCAGGCAATAAGTATCTGGCAGAGCAGGAGCCGTGGAAGAAGATCAAGACGGATCCTGAACGGGCCGCCGTGATCCTGGCGCTGGCCGCCAGGATGGCTGCCTTCATCGGACAGGCAGCCGAGGCCTTCCTGCCCTTCACGGCGGCCCGCATCCGCA
>CATILC010000047.1 GCA_949516455.1 Flavobacteriia bacterium
CAGATCGAGGGGATGAACAGCCGCGATGTACAGGAGGTGGTGGCCCTGCAGGCAGGCGTAGTAAAAACACAAGACGGTATTCAGATCCGTGGAGCGCGGGTCTACGAGACAGAATACATTGTGGACGGTATCAGTGCACAGGATCCATTGGCGGGAACCGGATTCGGTGTGCAAGTGGCCAGCGGCTCGGTCGAACAGCTGGATATTTTGACCGGAGGCGTAAGTGCGGAATACGGTGGAGGTTCCTCAGGAGTGATCAACACCCAGATCCGGGAGGCAGGAGAAAAGGTCGAGATCTCTGGTTCCTGGCAATCCGACCACCTTTTTGGAAGCGGTGCCCGGAGCTCCTTCAACTCGGATGTCATGGAATTGACCATCGGGCTGCCACTCAACAAGAAAAAGAACCTGACACTCTTCAACAATCTGACCACGCTGATGACCGATGAGTACTTCGGTCCGACGGCCACCCAATTGCGCAGCTCCTTGATGTCCGCCACGCCGGAAATGTGGGCCCCTCGATACACCAACGGCTTCACCCATACCACCAAGCTGGCCTGGAAACTGCCTTCCGGAACCAAGATCACCCTGACCAATCAGCATTCGCTCAACATCAACCAGAATTCCCGCACCCTGCAGATCGTCGGTTTTGACGCCATCCTCCGACCGGGTTTCCAATATCCCTTTTCGCGCGACCTGGACAATGCGACCACCTACACCCACCACTCCAATCTGACAGCCATCAACCTTCGACACCTGATCAGCGAACGCTGGGGTTTGAGCGTGTCCCTTGGTCGGCTGTTCACCAATCTTCGGGCCGATGCCAATGGGCGGCCCTTCCGATACGAGACAGTGGATCAGCTCTTCGACCCGGCGAACATCATCACCGATCCGATCGGCGTTTTCAACCCTGGAGATCCGACAGGGATCTATTATGTCTTGCCCGGGGACGGATTGTACAACAACGGTGGGATCTCCACGCTGTGGCACGATCATTATGCGCGGGAATACACCCTGAAGGCCAAGATGAACTGGTTCCCGAATCCCGCCCATGAAGTGGGTTTTGGTTTTGAGCACCAACTCCTGGAGTATCAGTGGGTGGATGTGAGTCGTCCATGGGTGGGAGCACCGATACAGATCAGCGACAGCGTTCAAACGCCCAACATCAGCATTGGAAGCAGCAACGACATCTGGAAGGTTCGTCCACAGGAGGGCGGGCTGTTCGTTCAGGACAAGATCACCTACAAAGGGATCATGGCCACCTTGGGGCTCCGACTGAATTATTGGGCGCCCGGCGCCTTCGCCGACGATGCAGTGGATGATCCGAACGCGCCTGTGATCGGGCAGATACGAAGCGATTATCAGGACAATACCGTCGGTCTCTTCGGACTGCGCTGGAAAGCACGGCTGCTTCCTAAGGTCAATGTCACCTTCCCCGTGACCGAGAACAATATGCTCTTTTTCAATTATGGACATTCAATGCGCATCCCGCATCCGCGCTTCGTATACGCCGGGCTGGATCCCGTATTCCAGGACCGATCCTTTTTGTCCAGCCTGGGCAATCCAGACCTCGATCCCGAGGTAAATGTCTCTTACGAGATCGGCGTGAAGTCTCAGATCACACGCGATTTTGCACTGAGCTTTTCCGCCTACAACAACAATCGTTTCGACTACATCGTCAGCCGCAGAGTGATCGTGAAGGACCAGACCGGAAGACCTGTGACCAAGAACCTGTACATCAATCAGGACTATGCCAAGATCGCCGGCGTAGAGGTCGGTGCCTTCTATCGTTTCAAGGAACAATGGGACCTGTTCTCCAATGTGTCTTATCAGGTGGCGCGTGGAAAGAGCAACAGTGCACGCGAGAGCTCCCTGCAGATCGAACAGACCGGTGAAGTGGCCCTGACCCGGGAACAGTATCTGGCATGGGACAGGCCCTGGACGATCAATGCGGGTGTGGCCTACAGTCCGGACGCCAGCCAAAGTTGGTGGGGCTTCAATCCCAAAGGGCTGCGGGCATTCGTGAGCTTCAACTACACCTCTGGCTTTCGATACACGCCTCAGGAAAAAGTGGGAGAGAACGATCTGGGACGGCCCGAATACCGCATTCAGGTGGATCGCTATCTGGAAGAACAAGCCAGTCCGTGGATCAATTTCGATGGCAAGCTGAGCTATCAGTGGATGTGGAACAAGCAGAAGGAAACCGGGCTGATCTTCAGTGTGGAAGCGCGGAATCTGCTCGACAACAAAAATGCCCAGATCATCAATCCAGTGACCGGGCGCGCCTACGAATACGGAGACGATGTGCCCAATACCTGGCGTGATCCGCGTCCGGAGTACAACGGGCCGCAGGAAAGTGGAGTGGACCCAAGGAATCCATCGCGCTACCTCGCTCCCCGGCAGATCTTATATGGAATCGCATTTCGCTTTTGATGAAGAAACAGGCCTGCATAGCGATCCTTCTGACCGCACTGATCCATAAGGCGGAGGCACAGCTGATCCCGATCTACGGAGGGGAACGGGCGGGTCTGTCCTCATTGGTGTTCCTCAAGAACGATATGAGTCCCCGCTCGCTGGGTATGGCGGGCGCCTCTGTGGCCAACGACGGAGATGCCTACGCCTTCATGACCAATCCCGCAGCGGCAATGCAACTCGATGGAAGCAGCTGGAGTGCAAGCAACTATTTCATCGGCAGCGATGTGCACCAAAGCTGGTTGTGCGGTTCTATTCCAATGAAGGACAAGGTGTCGGTCCTTGGCGTGCATCTGAACAGTTTGAATTCAGGAGCGATTCCCGAGCGGACAGAATTCCAACCCGGCGGCACAGGACGCAGCATCTATGTGACCAATCTCTCAGCGGGAATCGGTTACGCGCGTCAGCTGAGCAGCCTTTTCAGCGTTGGGGTAAATCTGAAATATCTCTATGAGGGCATTGCCGAATACAGCGACCATACGGCTGCTGTGGATGTGAGTTTCCTCTACAAGACCGATTACAAGAAACTGCAATTTGCAGTCATGGTCCAGAACTTTGGCGGCAACAGTTCTCTCAGCGGAAGCGACCTGCCCGTGGGATTCAATCGCTCTGCCTCAGGAGATCTGGAAGACAATACGGTGCCCACAAGATTCATGATGGGCGTCTCTGCCGTGCCCTGGGAGGCCAATGGTCATTCCCTACGAACGAGTCTGCAGCTGAACCACCCCAATGACAATGCAGAGAACTACCGCATCGGTCTGGAATATTCTTGGCGCAGCATTCTTTCGGTCCGCAGCGGCATGCGCCTGAATGTTCGTGGGCAGCCCTATCCCACCTTTGGCTTTTCGGTTCGCAGCCTGATGGGCATGCATCCGCTCTATCTTGATTACGCCGTGAATCCGACAGACCTGCTCGGGTTCCAACACCACATCGGACTGCGCTTCAGCATCCTGAAAAACGAAAGGAGATGAACAGACTTCTGCATCTTATGGCAGTGCTCGTGCTTCTGAGCTCCTGTGAAGACTACTTCGGGAAAGAAACGGATCTGGGATTCATCGAAGTGCCTCAGTTCTCCGACCGGGACATCGCCTATGTGCCCATTCAGCCGCCCATCGGCGGTCTGGTGCGCCCTACCGATATCTGCATTGGATTTGACGAGTTGCTCTATGTGGTGGATGAGGGAACTCAGGAAGTCATCTGCTTCGACGAAAGCGGAAATGAGATCGCCCGGAAATTCGTTCAAGGTGCGCGATCCGTCAGTCAGGACCGTCGGTTCGATCTCTTGGTCATTGGAACACGTACCGACAGCATTGCAGGAGTGGAGTATGACCTCAGCTGTATTTATCGGCTTCGGCTCTTCGACGAGAACGGTTACGGACTGGATCGGGCTTCGGTGATCTCAGAGATCGTGCATCCGTTCTATTTCAAGTCCACTTTCAGCAGCGGCGATGCCCTGGTGCAATTCCATAAGATCGGAGTGATCGGAGACAACTTCAAGCCCGACAAGAACAATGCTTTCTATGTGACCCGAACAGGGCCCAGTTCCAACAATGCCGGTCTTGGTCCGGACGATGCAGTGGTCCTTTTCGATGCCGACGATCAGTTTGAGAGCACCGTACTTGTGAGCAGTTCCGGCGGTCAGTTCAACGATTTCTTCAGAGATCCCAGTGGCTTGGTGACCCGCACCCAACCGCCTCAGATCACTGCAGGAGAAGGCAAAGACTTTTTGGTCAGCTCAATGGACGCGAACCAGCTGCTCAAAGTGCAATACATCCAATTCGAAGAAAGCGATTTTGGCGCTCAATACAGCCCGCTCATCTTCCCACAAGACACGAGTTTGGCCGATGGCTTTTTGACGGATCCCTATAAATTCACTGCGCCCACGCATATCGCCCTGACTGGAGACGGAACGAATTACCTCTTTGTGACCGATGCGGCCAAGGACAGCGTATACCAATTCACACTGACGGGCCTCGAGGGCATTCAACCGCCTCCTGCCAGCGGAGAATCGCGCTACCAAAAAGCCAGTTTTGGAGGCAGCGGGAACGGACCCACAGAATTCAATGAACCGCTTGGGGTGGCCTATTGGAACGAGATCCTTTATGTCTGTGATGCGGGCAACGCACGGGTATTGCGCTTTAAGCTCACCTTGGATTTCGAATGATTGCCGAGAACATCTGATCGCTCATTCAGAGCAGACCTTCCAACCTGCACTTGTTCTCCGCGTATGCATTTTGTTAATTTTACAATGAGAAACCATTTCATGCGCGCAAAACCCATCGTCGTTCTTTTGATCTTGGCCTCCTTGGGAGGAGCATCGGATCTAATGGGTCAGGAGACCACTTCTGTTGGGGAGGCCTTCAACGAGTGCCCGATCTTTGTTCCCACGGCCTTCACGCCGAACGGCGACACGCGCAACGATCTTTGGGGGGCGCACATCAATCCTTCCTGCAGAGAAGTGGA
>CATILC010000048.1 GCA_949516455.1 Flavobacteriia bacterium
CGCGAGAGTGCGCCCGTAAGGCCCTCCTGAGCCTGCTGATATTTTTGGATGGACTCGGCACTCAGATCGTTCGCATCGATCTGCACGGAAGTGGCCTTGCTTCGGGCCTCGATCACTTGAGTGAGCGTTTCTTTTTCAAAATCCGCATATCCCTTCACCGTCTTGACCAGGTTAGGGATGAGGTCCGCCCGGCGCTGATAGGCCGCTTCGACCTGCGCCCACTGACCGTTGATGGCTTCATCTTTCGCCACCAGATCGTTGTAACGACCCATAGATGATAAAATGAAGAGGGCAATGAGCCCAAGGATGGCCCAAGGGATAATGCGCTTGATGTTCATAGTTGATCTCTTAATTGTTCCAATGAGCGCTTCAGACGCAAAAGGCGTTCCGCGATCTGTGCTTTTCGTTCCGTGTCACTTTTGTCAGTGCGCATTTTCTTTCGTGCGCCCTCAAGGGTGAATCCCCTTTTCTTGACCAGGTATTGGATGGTACGCAGTTCCTGTATGTCCGCAGGTGTAAACTTGCGGTTGCCCTTTGCACTTTTCTTGGGCTTGATACTGGGAAATTCTTTTTCCCAAAAACGGATGAGGGAGGCATTCACCTCAAGGAGTTCGGAAACCTCTCCTATGCTGTAATACCGCTTTTCAGGATCGAGACCCAGCCGTTCTTCCATCAGTCAAAGGACTGATTCTCACGTTCGGCCGTTTGGATGATCTCCTCGTATTCTTCCGGACTGAGGTCGTTGAAGAAGAAGTTGATGGGATTGATCTTTTTTCCGTTCCGGTGCACTTCATAATGCAGATGAGGTGCCGTGCTCAGACCCGTATTTCCAACCCTTCCTATGATCTCTCCCCTTTTTACGGTTTGGCCGGGCCGCACATTGACAACACTCATGTGCGCATACAAGCTTTCATAGCCATAGCCATGATCGATCACGACATATTTGCCATATCCGCTCCCACCGCGCTTTGGTCTGCGCAATACTTTTCCGTCCCCCGTAGCGTAGATCGGTGTCCCTGTGGCTGCTGTGAAGTCGATGCCTGCATGCATCTTGGGCACTTTGTAGATCGGATGGATGCGGTATCCGAAGCCCGAGGCAATGCGCTTGAGGTCTTTGTTGGCCACAGGCTGTATGGCGGGAATGTGCGCAAGCATCTCCGATTTATTTCGCGCCATTTCGATCACGTCGTCAAATGAGCGGGACTGCACGTAGAGTTGTTTGGTGACGACATCGAGTTTTTCAGCCGTTTGGCTCACGAGCTCAGAGTTGCCATAGCCTTCGAGATTCTTGTATCGGTTGGCTCCACCAAATCCCGCCTCGCGAATGCTGTTTGGGATCGGATCGGCCTCGAAGATGACCCGGTAGATGTTGTCGTCGCGTTCCTGCAAGTCGGCCAATACGTCGCTGATCTGATCGAGTTGTTCAGACATGAGTCCGTATTGCATCTGTGTAAAGCTCAGCTCACGATTGAGTCGTTTTTCCTCTGGAGATTCAACGAATTGATAGGCGATCAAAACCATCAGCAGTCCGAACAAAGAACTCGCTCCGACGAATATTCCCAATTCTTTGGCCCGCTGTTGCCAGCTCTTTTCGATCCTACGGTACGAAAGCGTCTTCGGGTCGTAGTAGTATTTGATCTTTGCCATTACCTAATTTAGCTCTGTGAACGCAAAATTACGCGCCTTGGTGCGGAGTAAAAACGGAAAACAGACTAAATCTGTTCACATCCGATTATGAACAACCTAAGCGCCAAGGAAGTACGCAAACGCTTCCTCGAATATTTCAAGTCTCGGGCACACGAGATCGTTCCCTCTGCGCCATTGGTCATCAAGAACGATCCCAGCTTGATGTTCGTCAATGCAGGCATGAATCCCTTCAAGGACCTGTTCCTTGGGATGACCGATCCCCAAAGCCCCCGCGTGGCAGATGCCCAAAAGTGTCTGCGGGTCAGCGGGAAGCACAATGATCTGGACGAAGTGGGCAAGGACACTTACCACCACACGCTCTTTGAGATGCTGGGCAACTGGAGTTTCGGCGATTATTTTAAAAAAGAGGCGATCGAATGGGCATGGTCCTTTCTGGTAGATGAACTCAAGATCGATCCGGAAAACCTTTATGCGACCGTTTATGAGGGCGATAGCGCAGATGGATTGAAACGCGATGACGAATCGGCGGAACTTTGGGCTCAATTTCTCCCGGCAGAGCGCATCATCGACGGGAACAAGAGCGATAACTTCTGGGAAATGGGGGAAACGGGTCCCTGTGGCCCGTGTTCGGAGGTTCACATCGACATGCGGACTCGGGAGGAGAAAGCGGCAGTCGCTGGCAGGGACATGGTGAACGCCGACCATCCGCAGGTGATCGAAATATGGAATCTGGTTTTCATCGAGTTCAACCGACTTGCTGATGGCCGGCTTGAACCCCTTCCTTCGCGTCATGTGGACACGGGGATGGGATTCGAGCGTCTGGTGCGTGTGCTGCAGGGCAAGAATTCGAATTACGATACCGACATTTTCACGCCCTATCTGAATCATTTGGAGCGGGAGTGCGGTCTTTCGTATGGTCATTCGGAAGAGGTGGATGTGGCCATGCGTGTTGTGGCCGATCATCTGCGCGCCGTGAGCTTCTCTATTGCAGATGGTCAACTGCCATCCAATTCAGGTGCGGGTTATGTGATCCGACGGATTCTGCGCCGGGCGATAAGGTATGGCTATACATTCCTCGGCAGAGAGGAGCCGTTCATTCACGGATTGGTGGGCATTCTGCAGAAAGAGATGGGTGAGGCCTATCCCGAGTTGCGCAGGAGCGAAGACAACATCCGTCAAGTCATTTTGGAGGAGGAAAAGGCTTTCCTGAGAACCCTTTCCAAGGGCATGCTTCGGATCGAAACCCTGCTCTCCCAGCAAAAGAGCAGCGACCTGGACGGGAAGGCCGTCTTTGAATTGTACGATACGTATGGCTTCCCGGTCGATCTGACCCGACTGATCCTCGAGGAAAGAGGAGGGCGGATCGATGAGGAGGGATTTCGGACCGCAATGGAAAAGCAGCGGGAACGCGCGCGGTCTGCAGGAAAGATGCAGTTGGAAGATTGGGTGGAATTCGCGGAAGGTTCAGAAACAGAATTCATCGGATACGATCGGCTCAAAAGTTCCGCAGAGCTTTTGAGATTCCGTAAAGTGACCGTGGGCAAGCGTTCCCATGTTCAATTGGTATTCGATCGCACGCCTTTCTATGCAGAGGGGGGTGGTCAGGTTGGCGATCAGGGCTGGCTCACAGCTCCGGATGGACGAGTGATCAAAGTTTTCGACTGCCGAAAGGAGACCGGACTGCATGTTCATTTGGCTGAAGAATGCGATCCCGTTCCAGGAGATTGGCGTCTCGAGGTCGACGGGGTCAGACGGGCATCCACGCAGGCCAATCACAGCGCAACCCATCTATTGCATAAGGCCCTCAGAGACGAACTCGGCGAACATGTGGAGCAAAAGGGTTCATTGGTGGCTCCCGATCACTTGCGATTTGATTTCTCTCACTACAGCAAGTTGGAAAAAGAACAGATCAGCAAGATCGAAGAGCGAGTGAATGAAGAGGTCTGGAAAAATGTGGCACTGGATGAATTTCGCTCCATTCCGATCGATGAGGCTTTGAAGAAAGGGGCCATGGCGCTCTTTGGTGAAAAATACGGAGAAGAGGTCCGCGCGATCCAATTCGGAGACTCCATCGAGCTCTGTGGCGGAACCCACGTCTCCTCGACCGGGGCCATCGGGCAGTTCCGCATTCTTGCTGAATCCTCTGTCGCAAGTGGAATCCGCAGGATCGAAGCAGTCAGTGCTGTGGGAGCCTACCAGCGCAGTTGTCAGGAACGCGATACGCTAGAGCGGCTTTCGGAGGAATTGAAACAGCCAAAAGACCTGATCCGGTCCGTTGCGCAGTTGAAAGAGCAGGTCCAGAAGGCAGAGAAGAAGCTGGCGGCAATGGCACAGGCCGAGGCGGAGGCAGTATTCAAGAGCTGGTCTGGATCCTATGTGATGCATTCAAATATCCAGACCCTCATTCGCCGAGAGGAGTTGTCCGCGGATCAGGTGAAGAACCTGTTGTTCCGTTTGGCCGATCAGGAGAACACCTTTGCTGCTGTTGCTGGAGTCGCGGATGGTAAACCACATTTGAGCGTCTTGATCAGTAAAGACCTTGTGGAGCGCAGATCATGGAATGCAGGTGTGCTCATCCGGGAATGGGCCAAAGTCATGAAAGGCGGCGGTGGCGGGCAGCCATTTCTCGCTACGGCAGGTGGAAAAGAAGCCTCCGCTGTAGACTCAATGCTCAAAAACATCGAAGAATGGATCGCATCTCAGGCCTGACGGCGCTAATTAGCTGTTGTTTCTTGTTTTTGGTCAGCGAGCTCTCTGCTCAGTTCGATGCCGATGCCTACTATACAGACAACAAGGTGCACAAGCGCATCATGGGCATTGGCGCTCATGTCCAACCCTTTTACAACAACCGCAGGCTGATCAGCAATGAGCTCAACCCCGGCGGGACCTTTGTCCTTTTGGATGAAACAGTGGAGGGCAGCTGGCAGATCGGTGGCGGATTGGATCTCTACATCGGGCTCGGGCCGAATTTCGAATTCATTAGCGGAGTCGGCATGGCTTCTTATGGCTTCGCCTATCCGCAGGTACAAAAGGCGGTCTTGGATACCTTCTATGATTGCCGTCTGCAGGAATCGGCACAGTTTTTCTCTGTCCCACTGGCGCTCAGTTTTCGAACGGATATGGGCAATGGTTGGTGGCTCGAGTTCATCCCGGCCGCAGAGTTGAGTTGGTTGCGCAGTTACGAAGCCTTGTACAAAGGCACAGATTCAGACTTTGTTCTGAAAGAAGATCTGGCCGACCAAGCCAATGATTTTTTTCTATGGGGCGCCGTATCGGTGGGCGGAACCTACAGACCCTACGGGACTTGGGGTTACACCATTCGGGCACAGGGAAGATACATGCTCAACAGTCTGATCCAGATTCCCGATTTCCCTCGGGAAACCCTTTATTCCGTGGGGCTGCAGCTGGGCATTCAGTACCGCTTTTAGACAGGGCTGCGGCTCACTCTTTTCGCGCGGCGTAGTTGTCGTTGAGTCGGCGCACAACGAGCTCGGTCATGTCAAATTGCTCGTTGGCCATGAGCAGAGAGCTCGTTGGACTGAGCGAGAAAATGAAGTCGATGCCTTGCTCTTTCTTGAGTTCTTTCAGCACGGCGTTCAAATCGTCCAGAAGTTCGTTGGTCAGCCGTGCCTCTTCTTGGGCGAGTTCCTGCGCGCGCGCGTCGCGATATTGGACGAGTTCCTGCTGGCGCTGCATGAGATCTGCCTGGGCGTATTGCAGTTCTTCCGGACTCATATTGGGCGCCTCTTGTTCGAGCAGCGTGTAGTTCTCCTCGAAGATCTTGGTCCTTTTCTGAAGATCTGCATCGAGCAGGCGCGCCTGATTTTCCAGACTTTCTCTCAGCTCCTTCTGGTAGTCATAGCCTGCGATCAGGGTGTCGTTGTTGATGTAGGCAACGCGAAGTTCGGCAGATGTAGTGGTATCTCCTTCGCCAACTGCCACATTCGGGATCTCGGCATCAAGGTTCTGCTGTACCGAAGTGCCCAGCACCTTGTAGAGCAGAAATACGATCAAAATGGATTGTATCCCAAGAAGGCTGAGGATGAGTGTGCGTTGCTGCATTATGCTTGGTTGAGGTGATCCTTGATGAGTTCTTCATCCGCTAGTCCGGGCAAAGTTACTCGAAGGCCGGGGCTTCGCTCCATTTCTCTTTTGATCGCGAAAAGTGCGCCCTCATTTCTCGCCCATGAGCGGCGCGCAATGCCATTGTTGACGTCGAAGAAAAGCATTTTTTCCAGGCGGCTGTCCGATGCATCGGATCCATCCAACAGCATTCCGAACCCTCCATTCATCACCTCGCCCCAACCGACGCCTCCACCATTGTGGATGCTGACCCAACTGGCCCCTCTGAAGCCGTCCCCGATCACATTGTGTATGGCCATGTCGGCGGTGAATCGGGAGCCATCGTAGATGTTGCTCGTTTCCCGGTAGGGTGAGTCCGTACCCGACACGTCGTGGTGGTCCCTACCAAGGATCACGGGGCCGATGCGCCCTTCACGGATGGCTCGGTTGAATGCCCGTGCGATCAGGATGCGTCCTGCTGAGTCTGCATATAAAATCCGCGCCATGGAGCCCACCACCATTTGGTTTTCTTCAGCGCTGCGGATCCATCTCAGATTGTCCCTAAGTTGCTGCTCGATCTCTGGCGGTGCCTGTTCGGCCATTTCTTCAAGCACGTCTCCAGCGATGCGATCGGTTTCGCGCAGGTCTTTGGCATCGCCAGATGCGCAGACCCAGCGGAATGGACCGAATCCCAGATCGAAACACATGGGCCCCATGATGTCCTGAACGTAGGATGGGTATTTGAACTCCAGTCCGTTTTCCGCGAGGATATCCGCTCCTGCCCGGGACGATTCGAGGAGGAAGGCATTTCCATAATCGAAAAAGTAGGTGCCGCGCTTGGCGTGTTTGTTGACGATCTGCACATGGCGAACGAGCGTCTTTTGAACCTCTTCCTTGAATTTGGCCGGATCTTCCGCCATCAGTCGGTTGCTCTCCTCAAAACTCAGTCCGACGGGATAGTAGCCACCGGCCCAGGGGTTGTGCAGGGAGGTCTGATCCGAGCCCAGATCGATCTGGATGTCCTCTTCGTAGAGGCGTTCCCAGACGTCTACAACATTCCCAGAATAGGCTATGCTCACGACTTCTTTGTCTCTTTTCGCTTGTCGCACCCGATCGGCGAGTTCACCCACCTCGGAAATGACCTCGTCCACCCAGCCCTGTCTGTGACGTGTTTCGGTGGCTTTGGGGTTGACTTCGGCCGTCACGCTGACACATCCAGCGATGTTGCCGGCTTTCGGTTGCGCTCCACTCATTCCACCCAGGCCGGAGGTCACAAACAACTTTCCTTCCAGGCCTTCGCCGCTCTTGGAGATCTTCCTTCCGGCATTCAGAACGGTGATGGTGGTTCCGTGTACGATACCTTGCGGGCCGATGTACATATACGAACCCGCTGTCATCTGTCCGTACTGAGTGACGCCCATGGCGTTGAAACGCTCCCAATCATCGGGTTTGGAATAATTCGGGATCATCATGCCGTTGGTGATCACTACCCGGGGAGCCCCTTTATGACTTGGAAAGAGACCCATCGGGTGACCGGAATACATGTGGAGCGTTTGTTCGTCGCTCATTTCCGAGAGGTATTGCATGGTCAGCAGGTACTGTGCCCAGTTTTGAAAGACCGCTCCGTTGCCGCCATAGGTGATCAGCTCATGCGGGTGCTGAGCAACCTGTGGATCCAGATTGTTCTGGATCATCAACATAATGGCTGCTGCCTCGCTGCAGCGCGCCGGATAGTCGCTGATCGGACGGGCGTACATCTCGTAATCCGGGCGGTAGCGATGCATGTAGATGCGACCGTACAGATCCAATTCTTCCACAAATTCCGGAAGGAGTTCTTTGTGAAGCGGCTCCGGAAAATAGCGCAGTGCGTTTTTCAGGGCCAGCACTTTTTCGTCCTCCGTGAGGATCTCTTTCCGTCGTGGAGCGTGATTGATCCGTGCATCCATCTCTTTTTTTGGTGGAAGCTCGGCAGGAATTCCCGCGCAAATGGCTTTTTGAAATTCATTCATGGCAGCTTCGTGTCTGGGGGTCCGTTCTTGCGGTCTTCGTTGTTCTTTTTGCCTGTTTTTCCGGTTCGCTGATCGAATCCATAAGGGCAGTGTTTGCAACCGCTTTGACAACAATAACCCCTCTTAAGGTGATAGCGTTCAGTGAAAACGAGAAATCCCTCGGGCGCATAATAAAAGTCTTCCGGTTCGAGTTCATTCGGCATGTGGCAAATATCGGTTGGAGGAAACGATGTGCACCTGGCCGATGCGCTGCAGGCCACTCATTTATATTCGTACTTATGAACCAACGGAGAAGGGTCTTTAGTGTGTTTCTGATCGGAATGGTCTGGCTGGCTTCATCACCACAGCTCATGTCTCAGACCGATCGCGAACGCTACATCGAAACCCACAAAGACATGGCCATCGCAGAGATGCGCCAATACGGCATCCCGGCGAGCATCACTCTGGCTCAGGGTATATTGGAATCGGGCAACGGCAAAAGTCGGCTCGCAGTGGCAGCACGCAATCACTTTGGGATCAAATGCCATACGGATTGGGATGGGGAAAGGGTCTACCACGATGACGATCGCGCAGATGAGTGTTTCCGGAAATACGACAAGGTGGAGGACTCCTTTCGGGACCATTCCCTCTTTTTGGCGGACCGTGGTCGATATGCCTTCCTCTTTGAGCTTGCGATGGATGACTATCGTGCCTGGGCCAAGGGATTGCAGAAAGCAGGCTATGCCACCAATAAGAAATACGCCGATCTTCTGATCCGCATCATTGAAGACAATCGATTGTATCGTTTTGACGAAGTGTCGGACCGACAATTATCCGATCCGCACGAGATCAGAAGACATGCCGTTGGGCTCCGCTTCATTCAGGCAGTGAAAGGCGATACTTGGGAAAGTCTGGCTGCTGAACTGGACATGTCCGTGGACCGTCTGCTCAAGTACAACGAGTGCAGCTATGACCGCGGACTGCTGCCTGGAATGTTCGTTTTTCTTCAAAAGAAAAAACGGCGCTCTACGCGGGCAGATTATCGGGTGCAGGAAGGCGACGATATGTACCTCATATCCCAGAAGATGGGCATACGGCTGAAATACCTCTACCAAAGGAACGATCTGGCTGTGGGCGCCCAGCCGGCGGTCGGTCAGCTGCTCAATCTGCGCTGAGTGAGGCTTCGTAGTGGATCAGACTGCCTCCGCTGCCGGCGACCACAATATTGAGCCGCCCACTTGAAAAGAAATCACCCGCGGCCCAGTCTCCGTCCCCGTAGACAGGGAAGCCATCGACTTCGCGTCCATCGATATTGAAGAGGTGCAGTTTGTTGTTCTCGTCATCGAGGGCGAGGATCAGGAATTGTCCCCCGAGCTTCAAGGGCCTGATCCGTTCCCATTTGGCCTCTTTACGGATCTCCCGCGTGGTATTCGGTGTCTGGAATTCAAGAATGCCGTCTTCGTATCGAATGCCGTTCCCCTCAAAGAGCCGGAACCAATCGGCTGTGACCATGGAACTGTCGATGTTGCCATCGGTGAAGATGTGCACCAGCTTTCCACGGGCATTCAAGCCTGTGAATCCATCGAGTTTTGGGTTCCCTCTGTCTTGTGCCCACCAGGTATTTTCTGGAGAAAGAGCCATCTCCAGATCCTCTTTCCAGCGCCTCTTGCCTGCTCGGCTCGTGAGCCTCATGCCATCCTCGGACTGAAAACAGAGAAAGTCTTTCCCTCCTGATTGCAGGAGGATCGGGCTTCGGACAATGGCCGTTGCCATGGGTTCAAAGGCCCAGCCGCTGACGGCATTTCCTTCTTCATCAAAATTCAAAACCTGAGGGCCGCAGGGCACGAGTATGCGGTATTTTCGCACCTCGTCGTAATCAAATACGCTGAGCCCTGCTGTCGCTCCGGGATCGAGGTCGACGGGGAATCCGTCCAGTGCATTGCCGAGTCGATCGAAGCCGTAAAGACTTCCAGCCGTATTCAGGACGTACTGGAGTTTGCCATTCTTGTA
>CATILC010000049.1 GCA_949516455.1 Flavobacteriia bacterium
GGTACGAGCAATGAGTTCATGCTCAGTTGGAGTTTTGGGGAGAACAGCAAGATGGAGCGCCTTGAGAACGAGATCAAGAAGCTGAAAGAGAACGATCGGCGGAAGATGGAGCAGTACGAGGAGATGCTGGAAGAACGCCTTGAGGAAATGGAAGACGAGATCAAGGTGGAGGAAGCGGCCAGAAAAGCAGGCGAAGAAGCGGCCAAAGAGACGCTGGAGCAATACTTGAAAGACAATCCAAATATCGGCCAGGGAGGCGGTGGTGGAACAACAGTGCCATCTGCTCCATCGGAAGGCCAGACCTCTGCCTCTGACCAGACGTCTGCGGGTACAACGCCAGCCGGATCTGGTACGACCGCACCTACAGAGGAGAGTTTGCCGACCAATACCAAGCCCGGAACCCGCGGATTCTATGTTGTGGCAGGTGTGTACAGTGGTCAGGCGAATGCTGTACGGATGGTAGAGAATATTGCCAAGCAGGGCATGGAAGCTGGTTTCTTCCGCGACTCGGCCAGTGGCTTCTACTATGTATATCTGCGTCAATTCGGCGATTACAAGTCGGCGAAACAGGCGAAGAACAACGGACTGAACGGCACCTACAAAGGACAGCTGTGGATCAAGATCATTAACTGAGCCCTTATGGATCGGTAAATGCCAAAACCGCCCCTCGGGGCGGTTTTTTTGTTCAGGGTTTTGACGGCGATGGAACCAGTCGGCTGAGGAGTTCGGAGGCCTGTTCGATCGAATCCACTTCTGGGAAGACCAGAGAGAGCTTGCCATTCCGCTCCTTCATTTGGGCATTGGGCACTGATTTCAATCCCATGAGCAATGACTGGAACTCACCGGAACTGAAATAGGGGTGGTCTCCGTCTGCAATGAAATAGGCGATGAATTTCCTTTGTTTGAGGACGAGTTTCTCAAATCCCATGGAGCGTCCTTTCCAGCGCAGGCGTAGGCTGTTGAGCAACTCAAGGACGGTCTCTGGAAGTGCACCGAACCGGTCTTTCAATTCCGAGGCAAATTCCTGAAGTTCCTCCTCTGTCTTCAGTCCGTTCAGCGTTTGGTACAGGCGAAGACGTTCCTCGATCTGGTTGACATAGTCATCGGGAATGAGCAACTCGAGGTCCGTATCGATCTGCGTCTCCTCGAGAAGGATGTGTGTAGACTCTTGATCGTACAGTTCTTTGAATTCCTGCTCCTTGAGTTCACGGACGGCTTCAGAGAGGATCTTTTGATACATGTCAAAACCCATGTCCGAGATGAATCCGCTTTGTTCTCCTCCGAGCAGGTCGCCTGCACCCCGGATCTCCAGATCGCGCATGGCAATATTGAATCCGCTCCCGAGGTCGGAGAACTGCTCGATCGCCTGAAGTCTTTTCCGCGCCTCATCGGTCATATGGCTCTGCGGCGGTGCGATGAGGTAGCAAAAGGCCTTCCTATTGCTTCTTCCAACGCGCCCCCTCATCTGGTGCAGATCGGACAAACCGAAATTCTGGGCCTGGTGAATGAGGATGGTATTGGCATTGGGAACGTCCAAACCATTTTCGACAATGGTCGTACTGACCAGCACATCGAATCGGCCTTCCATAAAGCCCAGGAGCAGTTCTTCGAGTTTCTTTCCGTCCATCTGCCCATGCCCGATGGCCACCCTTGCATCCGGTATGATCCGATTGATCATTCCCGCGACCTCGCGAATGTTCTCTACCCGGTTGTGAACGAAAAAGACTTGTCCTCCCCGCTCGAGTTCAAAGGCGATGGCATCCCGTATACGTGCCTCTTCAAAGGGGATGAGTTGGGTATCGATCGGTTGGCGATTCGCAGGCGGTGTGGTCATGATGCTCAGGTCCCTGGCGGCCATCAATGAAAATTGAAGCGTCCGCGGAATGGGAGTGGCTGTGAGTGTCAGCGTATCAACATTGACTTTCAGTGTTTTGAGTTTATCCTTGACCGAAACACCAAATTTCTGTTCCTCATCTATGATCATCAGACCGAGATCTTTGAACTGCACATCCTTGCCGACCAGTCGATGCGTACCGATCACAATGTCCACCTTGCCCTCGGCCAATGCCTTGAGGGTCTCCCTTTGTTCTTTGGCGGTTCGGAATCGATTCAGATACTCCACGCGGCAGGGGAAGTCTTTCAGGCGCTTGCTGAAGGTGCGGTAGTGCTGAAAGGCCAGCAGCGTAGTGGGCACGAGTACGGCCACCTGTTTACTGTCCGCTACGGCTTTGAAGGCTGCCCGTAAGGCGATCTCTGTCTTTCCAAAGCCCACATCCCCGCAAATAAGGCGGTCCATCGGCATGGATCGTTCCATATCCGCCTTGACATCGGCAGTGGCCTGCACTTGATCAGGTGTATCCTCATAGACGAAAGAGGCTTCGAGTTCGTGTTGCAGATAGGTGTCGGGGGGGAAGGCATGCCCTTTCGCGCTTCGTCTTTTTGCGTAGAGCTTGATCAGGTCAAAGGCGAGTTCCCTGACCCGGGTCTTGGTCTTTTGTTTGAGTTTCTTCCAGGTGCCGCTCCCGAGTTTGTGGAGATTGGGCTGGGTTCCTTCCTTGCCGGAATAACGCGAGATCTTATGCAGCGAGTGGATGCTGACGTACAACACATCCGAATCCTTGTATTGAAGCTTGATGGCCTCCTGCATCTTGCCATTCACTTCGATCTTCTGCAGCCCTCCGAATTTGCCTACTCCGTGATCGATGTGGGTGACAAAGTCTCCGTATTGAAGGCTGTTGAGTTCCTTGAGGGTGAGTGTTTTTTCGCTTTCCTTGTTGCTCTTGATGCGGAACTTTTTGAAACGCTCGAAGAGCTGATGATCGGTAAAGACGGCCGTCTGACTGTTCTTGTCGATGAATCCGGCGTGGATGTTTCCAAGCACTGGCTGGTAGTCCACCTCCTTACCGATGTCCTCCATGATGGCCTCAAAGCGTTCTACCTGACGGGCCGTACTGCACACCAGATAGTTCTGAAGGCCATTGGCAGACAGCTCGTTCAGCCGGTCGCTGAACAGATCGAATTGCTTGTTGAACGATGGCTGGGGAGATCCGGAGAACTCCAATTGCTCATTCTCGCCCGTACCCAGTTTCAGGCGCAGATGGGCCCGCATTTCTATCGAAAAGCGATCTGAGGCCACGAAGAGGTCTTCCGGACGGGAACGCATGGTCTCTCCTTCCAACTGCTCAAAAGCGTCCTTGGCCAGCTCCGTCATCCGATCGAGTTGCTCCATCAGGCCCTGGGCGTCGTCCATCCAGAGCCAGGTCTTGCTGCGCATGAACTCCAACAGGCTCTGCCTTTTTTCCATCTGCGCTTTATCCTCCAGGTTGGGCAGGATCTGCAGCTGTTTGATGGATTCGGTGGAAAGCTGGCTGGATGGATCGAACAAACGAATGCTGTCGACTTCCTCGCCGAAGAATTCGATCCGATAGGGCAGGTCATTGGAAAAGGAAAACACATCCACGATGCCTCCCCGAACCGAAAATTCCCCTGGTCGGTAGACATACTCCACCCGTTCAAACTGATAAGTGAACAGGGTCTCGTTCAGGAATTCGAGCCCGATCGAATCGCCAACTTTGAGGTGCAGTGTATTTCGGCTGATCTCACTTCGGGTGACCACGGTCTCACAAAGTGCATTGGGGTAACTCACGATCAGTGCGGGCTTTTTGCGGCTGCTGAGTCGGTTGAGCACCTCTGCCCGAAGCAATACATTGGAATTGTCGGTTTGCTCGATCTCATAGGGCCGACGATAGCTCGCGGGAAAAAAAAGGACATCTTTCTTTCCGATGAGCGCTTCCATATCATTGAGGAAGTAGGCCGCTTCTTCCTTATCCCTTTTGACAATGAGCGCTGGCCGCTCAAGCTTTTTGAAGAGTGCAGCGCAGACCATGGAATCCATGGAGCCGCTCAGTCCACTCACACCGATCTCGATGCTGCCGGCTCCTTCGGTTGTCTGAACGAGTCTCTGCACATCAGAAGCTGCAGCAAAGCGCTCGAAGACCTCTGTCAATCCCTGATCCATAAAGTGGGTAAATATCGTAAAGCGTGCCGCGCAAAGGCATGTCCTCTATTGTAAATTGCAATCGTGATATTTCCCATAGTCGCCTACGGCGATCCCGTACTGAAAAAGAAAGCCAAGCGGATCGATCCGGACCATCCCGGCTTGGATGCCCTTATTGCAGGCATGTACGATACCATGTATAACGCGCAGGGTGTTGGACTCGCGGCACCTCAGATCGGTCGTCCGATAAGGCTTTTCGTGGTGGATGCCGCTCCGTTCGCCGAAGGCGAAGAAGAAGATGCCGAGGCGCTCAAGGCATTCAAAAAGACGTTCATCAACGCAGAGATCCTGGAGGAAAGCGGAGATGCATGGTCCTTCACAGAGGGATGCCTCTCCATACCTGAGATCCGTGAAGACGTGCAGCGACAGGCGCAGATACATATTCGCTATCAGGATGAAGAATTCGAGACCCACGAGGAGACCTATTCAGGCCTGATCGCACGGGTCGTTCAGCACGAGTACGATCACATCGAAGGACGCCTGTTCACCGATAAGTTGTCTCCGCTGAAAAAGCAGTTGCTCAAAGGACGACTGAATTCCATCGCAAAGGGAAAGATCCGACCGGACTATCCCATGAAATTTCCCCAGGCCAAATGAGGGTTTTCAACCTTGTCCTACTGATCGGTCTGCTCGCTTGTGGACAGACGGAAACACAGCAGCCCGATGGACCCGATCTGGGGGCAGCGGAGAAGCGTTATCTCGCCGATCCGACAGATTCGGCGGTCGCCCGAGCCTATTCTGCAGATCTCGATCGCTGGGTCAGGCAGCATCCCGAAGACAGCATCAGTCCGTACCACGCCTTGAAATCCATACTTGTGAGACGCTCCATTCGCGGTGATGAACTCGATGCGATCGTCGCCCTTCAGAAGTTGAGCCGTCGCTACGCGCCTCATGAGGTATCGGTGGAAGCAGAATTTCAGGCGGCCTTCACCTGGGATGAATTCATCGGCCATGCAGAAAAGGCCAAACAGGGCTACGCCGAATTCATTGAAAAACACCCAGATCATCCGCGCAGAGAAATGGCCTCTGCATTGCTCCGCATCCTCAGTGAAGAGCGTCCTTTGGAGGATCTGGTGGACCAATGGAAGAAACAGAATACTGAAACAACCAACCCATGAATCTAGACGATATCCTCTCGGTTTCGGGAAAACCCGGTTTGTACAAACTGGTCGCTCAAACGCGCAACGGGCTGCTCGCAGAATCTTTGGATGATCAAAAACGCATTGCGGTGAGCGCTTCCCAGCAAGTGAGCAGTCTGAAGGACATCGCCATCTTCACCTATTCCGAAGAAGTGCCTTTGGCCGAAATATTTGTCTCGATGATGGCCTACGAGGAGGAGAATGGACTTCCGGACCTCAAGGCTGAAAAGCAGGTGCTGATCGATTTTTTCACTGCTGTTTTACCGGAATTCGACCGGGAGCGGGTCTATCCAAGCAATATCAAAAAAGTACTGAGTTGGTATTTGAAACTCAAGGAACATCAGTTGCTCTCTCAGACCAAAGAGGAGCCAGCCGCTGGATCCACCGGGACCGATGCTGAGCCAGCCGAAGAAAACACGACGTCTACAGCGACTGAAGCCAATGGCGAAAAGGACAGCGACGATTGAGTTCGAATAGGAGCGAGCAGCTGCAGGCATTCGGGCGTCTGCTCGACATCATGGATGAACTCAGGGAGAAATGCCCCTGGGACCGAAAACAAACCATGGAAAGCCTGCGCCATCTGACCATCGAAGAAGTCTACGAACTGGGGGATGCCATTTTGGACAATGACCTGTCTGAAGTGCGAAAAGAGTTGGGAGACATCATGTTGCACATGGTGTTCTATTCGCGCCTGGGACAGGAACAAGGGGCCTTCGACGTAGCCGATGTGCTCAACGGCATATGCGAGAAACTCATTCAGCGCCATCCGCATATTTACGGAGACGTTCAGGTGCACGATGAAGAGGAGGTGAAGCAGAATTGGGAAAAACTCAAGATGAAGGAAGGACGTGAGAGCGTCCTGGAAGGCGTGCCTCGTTCCCTGCCCGCCATGGTCAAGGCGACGCGCATACAGGACAAAGCCAAAGGCGTGGGCTTCGATTGGGAAGAGAAGGAACAGGTGTGGGAAAAGGTGCAGGAGGAACTCGCTGAACTCAGAGAGGCCGAAAGTTCTGGTGTGGAGCAGCATGTGGAGGAAGAGCTGGGCGACGTACTGTTTTCCGTCATCAATTATGCCCGCTTCCTGAAAATGGATCCAGAATCGGCACTCGAGCGCACCAACAAGAAATTCATCGGCCGATTCACCCATATGGAACGGCAGATCAAGGAGCAGGGATTGCTCATGCAGGAGATGAGCCTTTCGGAGCTGGAGGCCTTTTGGCGATCGGCCAAAACGCAGGATTGACCCCTCCGGAAGGGCAAGGTTCATCTGTGGGAAACAATTGCCTGAGCAGTAGGGGTTATTTTTACAAGTCGATCGATCCAAAAAGCCCGTGAAGACTCTTTTTATTTTCAGACATGCGAAGTCCAGCTGGGCCGAACAAGGCGTACACGACATCGACCGCAGCCTGAATGGACGAGGCATTCAAGATGCGCATGACACAGGTGGATGGCTAAAGGAGAAGGGAGAAAGCGCGGAATGTATCGTATCGAGTCCGGCCAATCGCGCATTGCACACAGCCACCATCATCAGCCAGGCTTTGGACATCCCGCTTTCATCCCTTCAACTGGAACGGAAGCTCTATCAGGCAGATCCGTGGGATATCGAAGAGGTCGTATGCGCCCTCCCGAACCACATCGATAAGGCCATGCTCTTTGGCCACAATCCCGGAATGCCGCTCTTTCTGGACCAATGCATTCAGAAGCGCATCGATCATTTTCCAACTTGTTCGGTGGCCTGTATCCGATTTGATTCCGACAGTTGGATCGACCGGAATGGTCCGGCCGAACTGCTCTTTTTCAGTGCACCAAAACTCCGCTAGATTCCGTGACTGAAGATCTAAAAAAGCGTTACGTCAACCGAGATCTGAGTTGGCTTGAATTCAATGCCCGCGTGCTGCAGGAGGCCGCAGACCCCTCTGTGCCACTGATCGAACGCTGGCGATTCCTGGGAATCTTCTCCAGCAATCTGGACGAATTCTACCGTGTTCGTTTTGCCAGCATCAAGCGCATGGGTCAGATGGCTCGATCCAAAGCGCTCATTCGCGATCTCACGGGCTACACACCCGAAGAACTGTTGAATGAGATCACCAAGAAAGTGCGCCTGCAACAGATCGAAGGAGAGCGCATTCACGATGAGCTCGTGGAACTTTTGGACAAGGAGGACATCCGCTTTGTCGATGAACAGGAACTCACCAAGGGGCAAAAGGAATTCGTACGCAGATATTTTGTCGAAAAGGTCAGTCCATTGGTCTTTACCCTGATGATCGACGAGCTGGACAAGCTGCCAGAGCTCAACGATAAATCCTTTTATCTGGCCATCAAGATCCTGCGAAACAAAGAGCCCGAAAAGCCGCGTTATGCATTGATCGAGGTGCCGGCGGCCATGATCGGTCGATTTGTGGAACTGCCGAGGTATGGAAAGCGCTACATCATGTATCTGGAGGACCTGATCCGATACAACCTGAACTACATTTTTTTCATTTTTGATTTCGACCAGATAGAGGCCCACGTGGTGAAGATCACCCGGGATGCCGAACTCGATCTGGACAATGATGTGGGGCGAAGCTGGCTGGAGAAGATGAGCCGCAGCATAAGGGATCGAAGGACGGGTGATCCTGTGCGATTGATCTACGACCAGGACATTTCCCCCGATCTGCTCCATTATCTGAAGAAGCACATGGAACTGGACGATCTGGACAGCTTGATCTCCGGTGGCAGATACCACAACAAAAAAGACTATCTGAATTTTCCGAATGTAGGAGGTCCGGAGCTGGAAAACCCGATTTTGCCCGCCTTGAGGCATCCACATCTGGATCTGGAAAAGAGCCTTTTGGAGGTGATTCGGAAAAAGGATGCCCTGCTCGTGCTGCCCTACCACAGCTTTTCCTATTACATACGCCTGCTGCGAGAGGCGGCCATCGATCCGGCCGTGCAAAGTATCAAGATCACGCTCTATCGTTTGGCCAGTCAGTCCCGCATCATCAACGCGCTCATCAATGCGGCAAAGAATGGAAAGGAGGTCACCGTGGTCATTGAGCTGCAGGCCCGCTTCGACGAAGCGAACAACATCCGGTGGACCCAGGAACTCAAGCAGGAAGGCGTCGAGGTCATCTTTGGCGTCCGAGGCCTGAAGGTCCATTCCAAGGTGTTGCTGATCAGTAGGAGAGAAGGGGGAAAGATCAGGGATTACGCAGCCATTGGCACGGGTAATCTGAACGAGAGCACAGCCAGGATCTACACTGATTATCACCTATTCACATGCGACAAGCGCATCAGCCGGGATCTGAACATGCTCTTCGAATTTTTTGACTCGAATTATCTGCAGCAGAATTACGAGCATCTGGTGGTTTCTCCGCATTTCACAAGGAAGAAATTCTATGCACTGATCGATCGCGAGATCGAACACGCCAAAAATGGTCGACCCGCCGCGATTCGGATGAAGCTCAATGCGCTTGCCGACATAGGCATCATTGACAAGCTCTACGAGGCCAGCCAGAGTGGCGTTCGCATACAGTTGATCGTACGTGGGATCTGCTCTCTCATTCCAGGGAGAGAGGGACTGAGCGAGCACATCGAGGTGATCAGTGTGGTCGATCGATTCCTCGAACACATGCGCTTGTACTATTTCGAGAACAACGGAGATCCCTCTGTATTGATGGGATCGGCAGATTTGATGACGCGAAATATCGATCATCGGGTGGAGGTACTTGTACCCGTCTACGATACGGATATTCAACAGGAATTGCTGGAGCACTTCAACATCTACTGGCGGGACAACGTGAAGGCGAGACTTCTTGATCCTGAATCGCAAAATTCCTATCGACCGTCCTCAGACGAAGCCTGTCGGGCACAAATAGACCTCCACACTTACTACAGAGAAAAGCTGAAGAAAAAGCGTGTATAAAGCCTTGCTGAACTCTTGTTCTACCATGGGCCTTTGTGTATAATTTGAGAGAAATTCTCCCGTTGTGCAGCTTTCCAAGATCGGAGGTATCGACATAGGATCCAACAGTGTTCGTTTGCTGGTCAGCAATGTGATCCAGGAGGAAAATGAATTGCTCTTCAAAAAATCATCACTGGTGCGTTTGCCCATTCGACTGGGTGCCGATGTCTTCACAAAAGGAGCCATAGGCAAGCGCAATGTGGAGCGAATGATCTGGGCAATGGAGTCCTTTGACCGGATCATGCGGGTCAATGGTGTGCAGGCATTCCGTGCCTGTGCCACTTCAGCCATGAGGGAATCGTCCAATGGAGCCAAAGTGGTCGAGCGCATTCGCGAAGCCACTGGTATTGAGATCGAGATCATCGATGGGGTGGAAGAGGCCCGCCTGATCTTTTCCACCAGCGTTTTGGAACAATTTAAGACAGAGGAAGATGCATTTCTCTACATCGATGTGGGCGGGGGCAGCACCGAGTGCACCTTGATCAGAGGAGAGGAGATCACCGACAGCCAGAGTTTCAACATCGGTACGATTCGCCTGCTCAACGGAACAGACAAAAAGTCGGAATGGAAGGCCATGAGGTCTTGGCTCAAGGAACTGACCGAAGGAATGGACGACATTTCCATGATCGGAAGCGGAGGCAATATCAATCGATTGTACAAGATGAGCGGTAAGGGAACGGGTGTGCCGATCAGTCTGGACTACCTGGAGGGGCAGTACGTATTCCTGAAAAAGTTCACGACCGAGGAATTGGTCAAGCGGCTCGATCTGAACACGGACCGGGCCGACGTGATCGTTCCGGCCACCAAGATCTACATCAGTGCCATGGAATGGGCCGGGAGCAACAAGATGTTCGTTCCGAAAGTCGGTTTGAGTGATGGCATCGTACGCGACCTCTTCAAACGCGAACGAGGGTCGATCAGCCAATAAGTTCTGTCGATCGGAGCGGCTTGAAAACCGCTTTATTTTTGTGAAAATTTTCGAGATGGCGGTACAAACAGCAGACGACAGCAATTTTCAGCAGCTCTTGCAGGAGAATGAATTCAGCGTGGTCAAGTACCATGCAGATTGGTGTGGTAACTGTAAGCTTTTCGCACCCAAATTCAAACGCGTGTCCAACGAGGATGCCGTGGCGCATATCGGCTTCATTGAAGTGGATGCGGAAAAGAACCCCGAGGCCCGCCGGGCGGCAGGAGTGGATAGCCTTCCGTATTTGGCGGTTTTCAATGGGCCTCAGCTCATCGATGGTTCCGCGAGCAGCAAGGAAGCGTATCTGAGGGAGTTGATCGATAAGACAGTCGCCAAATGAGGATCGCCGCTATCAAGGAGTTGGTGAGCCGGTATTCGATCGATCAGCTGATCCAAGCCGAAGAAGCCCTCTTGGATGAAAGGGAAGCGGATATCGACCTGGGCCCGGACGATCCAGGCGACCAGCTCACACACATCAGTGGAGCCCTTGATATTCTGCGGGATGTCGAGGGAGGGGCAGACCCCAAGGCAGCACTTCGCAAATTCACTCAACGCGTGCGCAACAGCATTTCCTGAACCCTTGGCTGTACTTATTGCTGTGGGTCCACGTCAAGGATCACCCGAACGCCCTTCATTGCGGAATGGGCCGACACCTTTTCCAAGGCCATTTTAAGGGTTTCTTTCGTGCGCGTCGGGGCGCCTTCACGTGCCACTTTTAGGAGGAATTGCCGGAGGTAGCGGTTCTTCAAACGGGCCACAACAGGCTCTTCAGGACCGAGCAGAGAAGCGCCAAATATCTGGGTGAGCTCTCCTCCGACCAGACGGGAAGCTTCCTCTACCCGAAGCCGATCTGGATGAGCGAGCACGATCCGGATCAATCGGCTGAAGGGCGGGTAGTGATATTGCTTTCTGAAGTAGCGTTCCCGCCTGTAGATCGCCTCATGGTCGTGGTCGCGAAGATCCTTGAGCAGGTCGAGGCTGACGTCTTTGGTCTGCAATAAGACTTTCCCGCCCTCCATTCCACGGCCTGCCCTGCCGCTGACCTGAGCCACCAGTTGGAAGCAGCGCTCGCTGGTGCGGAAGTCGGGGTAGTTCAGGAGTCCGTCTGCGGAGATCACCCCGACCAGTCCAACATTTTTGAAGTCAAGACCCTTGGTGACCATTTGCGTACCGATCAGCATTTGGGTCTCATTCCTTTCAAAACGATCGATGAGTTGCTGCATCTTTCGTCGGCTGCGCGTATTGTCCAGATCCAGGCGTTCGATCCCACATTCGGGAAAGAGCTTGTGCAGTCGTTCTTCAATGCGCTGGGTCCCGACCCCTTTGACTCGATTCGTCCCCAAGCGGCATTCATTGCATTGGGGCCGATACTCTTCGCGATGTCCACAGTAATGGCAGCGCAGCTGTTGACCAAAGCGATGATAACTCAGGCTGATGTCGCAATTCGGGCAGCCCGGCACATGTGCGCAGTGATCACAGAGAACGTACGGACTGAATCCTCTTCGGTTTTGGAAGAGAATGATCTGCTCACCTTTCTCCAGCGTCTCTTGTATGGCCTGCAATAGTTCAGGGCCCAACAGTTCCTCCTCTTCCGATAGCTGAGACACATTGCACAAACGTATCTCGGGCATCTGGAAATTGCCGTAGCGATGGTTCATCCGAACACAGGCAAATCGTCCCTTTTCAACGTTTTCCATGCTTTCCAACGAAGGGGTGGCCGAACCCAGGACGATGGAACAGGGACGGTGCATTGCGCAGTAGAGGGCAAGGTCTCGTGCGTGGTATCGAGGTGCTGGATCCTGCTGTTTGTAGGTGGTTTCGTGCTCTTCATCCACCACGATCAGATCGAGTTCACGGAAGGGCAACAAGAGCCCCGAACGGGCCCCGAGCACGAGAAGCGGGTCTCCGCGGTTGATCCGTTTCCAGATCCGGCTGCGTTCCGATTCGGGCATCATCGAGTGATAGACCACCACTTTTTCACCAAAGAATCGCTGAAGGCGCTGGATCATCTGGGTCGTCAATGCGATCTCGGGCATCAGGAACAATGCCTGTCGCTTTTTTCGAAGCACCTTGTCGATCAGGTGGGTGTAGACTTCGGTCTTGCCGGAGGAGGTCACCCCATAGAGCAGAACGGCCTTGTTTTCTTCAAATCCTTGCTCTATGCCTTCCAGCGCCTTTTTTTGGTCACTGGACAGGCGGTGCAGTGGATGCACTTCATCTTTGTTGGACTGAAGGAGATCCATCCAGAATTCCTCAAGTACCCCTTTCTTGATCAGGGCATTGAGGAGCGACGAAGGAAAGGGCCGGGGACAGACCTCTCGACGGGGGAGCTGTCTTTGGCGGCCGCCTTTTTCCAGCAGATGCAGCAGCAATTCCACTTGCCGTGGCGCTTTACTCTGCTCGATGAATGCGTGAAGTTCCTCTTCATCCACTTTGGTCCGGATCGCCTTTTCACCGAGTTTGCCCGCTTTGCGGCTCCATCGGTCGTGCAGTTCCAAAACACCGACATCGATCCAATGCCGGATCCGGGACAAGGGAACCCTGCCTTCCAACCGGTCCACCACTTCCTTCATCTGCAGGCCATCATCGGGCAAAAAGTCCAAGAAGTGATCCGCTCGCGCCTCTGAGAAGCGATTTCCGGGAACCACCTGGAGCTCGTGGTCGAGTTTCATCCCGGCCGGCAATGCCGCATGCAGAACTTCTCCCAGTGTGCAGAGATAATAGCCCGCCATCCATCTCCAAAGCGAAAGAGTGAAAGAAGCGATCGGTGGAACATCCTCGAGGACCTCAAGGATCTCCTTGGTGGCCTGATTCTCTTTGTCTTCGGACACATGATCCACACATCCGACGAAGTGTTTCCGGCTGGAGAACTGGACCACCACCATCGTTCCCTCTGCCACTTTTCCCTTCAGCGGTTCGGGGATGGCGTAAGTGAACGTTCCCCGGACGGCCAGCGGCAGTATGACATGCGCCTGACTCAACTCGACAGTACGGCAGCCAGATCGAGCAGTTGGTGATCGATGGAAGTGTGGAACTTGGTCGCCTTGCTGAATGGGGTGAAACGGATCTGGTTGTGCACGACTCCGACCATCTCGCAATTCCGACCGGCCAAAAGCTCCATAATGGCCGAATGGCCCATCCGGCTGCCGATCAATCGGTCGTGTGCGGATGGACTGCCACCGCGCTGGATGTGCCCGAGAACGACCACCCGGGTGTCGTATTTATCGAAGCGCTCATTGACTTTTTCGGCGACATCGAATGCCCCTCCTGCATCGTCTCCTTCGGCTACGATCACGATGGCACTCGACTTCTTTCGATTCCAGCCGCTCTTCAGTAGCTCGATGAGTTCGTCAATGTAGGTGACCGTTTCCGGAATCAGAATGGCCTCTGCACCCGTAACGATCCCGCTGTGCAGAGCAATGAATCCAGCGTCCCTGCCCATTACCTCGATAATGAACATACGGCCGTGGGATGTGGCCGTATCCCGGATCTTGTCCACCGCATCCACGACAGTGTTGACCGCCGTATCGAAACCGATCGTATGGTCGGTTCCAAACAGATCGTTGTCTATCGTTCCAGGGCATCCCATGACCCGGATGCCGTATTCCTCATGGAACACTTGTGCCCCTCGGAACGAGCCATCGCCCCCGATGACCACCAGCCCTTCGATGCCCCGTTTTTCCAGTTGATGAAAAGCTTCGGCTCTTCCCTCCACTGTCCGAAAGGCTTCACTTCTGGCCGATTTCAAAACGGTTCCGCCCTTCTGAATGATGTTGCTCACATCCCTGGCCTGCATGGGCTCAATATCTCCCTCGATCATGCCCTCGTAGCCCCTGTAGACACCGTACATCTCCACACCCCTTGCGATGCCCGTTCGGACGACGGCACGAAGGCAGGCATTCATTCCTGGTGCATCTCCTCCTGAGGTGAAGACCGCTATTTTTTTCATGGATTCATATTGATCGGACCTGCTTGTCCAAAGTTCGGAATTGATGCGTATTTAACCCTGGTATCTCTGTTTTTTTGAACCTTGGAACAACTCAAATCCACTCCATTTGCATGAGATGTCTCCGTTGAGTACTGGGAACTTTTTGGATGGTCTCAGGCCGATGCTGCCGATCTCTTCCGGCAGAAGGACCCATGCATTCCAGCCTGCGTAGTGCTTTTTCAATCGATCTCCAATGGACGAGAAGAAGGAGCCGGCATCGACAGGCATTTTCCGTCCGTAGGGTGGATTGGCCAGAAGCATTCCTTCGCTTCCTGCGGGAGGGTCGCTGTGAAAGAAGTCCCCTTGCTCCATGCGGATGACATCCAAAAGCTCGGCCTGCTCCAGGTTCTTGTGCATTTTCCGCAAGGCATGGACATCCTTGTCCATTCCGAGAAAGCGGACCTGTGGATCACGCACCTGGTCGAGGCGGGCATTTCGGATCCGCGTATACAGTTCCTCGTTGTAATCAGGCCATTTCTGAAATCCAAAGCCATCGCGAAAGATCCCAGGAGGGATCTGCATGTGCTGCAGGCAGGCTTCGATCAGTAGGGTCCCCGAGCCGCAAAAGGGGTCGAGCAGGTCCTTTTTTCCGTTCCATCCGGACCTTTTGATGAGTCCGGCAGCCAGTACCTCATTCAGTGGAGCCTTCCCCGTTTCTTTCCGGTAGCCTCGCTTGAACAGCGGGTCTCCACTGGCATCAAGAGAAACGTGGACCTGTGTATCGGAGATCATCAGGTCGATCTGTATGTCTGGTCGAAAGCGTTCCACATTGGGGCGCTTTCCGGTCTTCTTGCGCATCTGGTCCACCAGTGCGTCCTTCAATTTCAGTGCGGCGAACTGGGAGTGGGGGAAGTGCTCCGAGTGCACGGTGAATTGTATGGCGAAGCTCTGCCCATCACCGATGACCTCGTGCCAGGGAAGTCTGGAAGCAGCGGCATAGAGCTGTTCGGGAGTGCGGGCTGAAAAACGCGCAATGGGCATTAGGATCTTGAGTGCGGTGGCCAGACTTAAACACGCCTTGTACAGGAATCCCTGGTCGCCGGCGAAGCTGACGGCTCGGTTGAGTGAATTCACTTCCCGGGCACCCAGATCGAGCAACTCGCGGCTCAGTAGATCCTCATAGCCCTTGAAGGTCTTGGCGACGAATACGAGATCTTTTCGATCGGTACCGTACAGCCAGTCGCTCTTTTTCATGGGCTTGAAGGTACGCTGCCTTCATTAGCTTTATGGCGATGAACAATTGGCCCTTTGCACGTGCAGATGAGCTCATCATCCTGGCGTATCTGGTCTTTGCACTCTGGATCGCACTCAGGTACAGAAAACAGGCTTCACGCTCTTTCAGCGACTTCATCCTCGGCGGCAGGTCGCTGCCCTGGTATTTGGCTGGGTTGAGCATGGTCGCTACGACCTTCGCGGCCGACACGCCTCTTTGGGTAACTGAAAAGGTGGCGCAGCACGGGGTCTCGGGGAACTGGTTGTGGTGGAATATGCTGATCGGCGGCATGCTGACCACTTTCTTCTTTGCCCGGTACTGGCGACGGGCGGGCATACTCACCGAACTGGAGTTGCTCGAATTTCGCTATTCGGGAAAAGCCGCTTCCTGGCTGCGCAGTGTGCGTGCGGTCTATTTGGGTGGCTTTTTGAACCTGGTCATCCTCGCCTGGGTGAACAAGGCCATGCTGGTCATCTTCTCCGTATTCTTCGATATGACAGAATCGGAGGCCCTTGGATGGGTCTTCGGGCTGATGGCCTTTGTGGCGGCCTACAGTGCGCTCTCTGGATTGAAGGGAATCGTTGTAACCGATGCAGTGCAGTTCATCATGGCCATGACCGGATCGGTCGTATTGGCCGTGGTCGTTTTGCGTCAGCCCGAAGTGGGCGGCCTGACTGGATTGCAGCAGCGCCTGCCGCAGTGGCGGTTGGATTTCTTTCCCTCTTTCTCGTCCCAGCCCGATCAGCTGGTCGGCGCCTTCAGTATCAGCATCGGTGCCTTTCTGAGTTATTTCACGCTTCAGTGGTGGGCCAGCTGGTATCCGGGAAGTGAGCCGGGGGGAGGCGGCTACATCTCCCAGCGGATGATGGGCGCCAAGACAGAAACAGACGCTGTACATGCGTCGCTGTTCTTCCAGATCGCCCATTATGCCCTGCGTCCCTGGCCCTGGATCATCGTGGCATTGGGCGCCTTGTTGCTCTACCCGGACCTCGGACTGGAGGATTCGAGTAAGGGCTATGTGCTGGCCATGAAGGAGCTCTTGCCTGCAGGCTTGAAAGGTCTGCTCTTCGTGGCTTTCTTATCGGCTTATATGAGTACGATCAGCACCCAGCTCAACTGGGGCGCGGGTTATCTTACCCACGACCTCTGGGGCCGATTCGCCATTTCCGCGAAGGATGCTTCAAGGGAGCGCAAGCTGGTACGCAGTTCACGGGTTTTCACTTTGCTGTTGATGCTGCTCTCCATGCCCCTGACCGCCCGATTGGGAATGATCGATGAAGCGGCGAATTTTCTCATTCGAAGCGGAGCGGGTCTGGGACTTGTGCTCATCCTGCGCTGGTATTGGTGGCGGGTGAATGCATGGAGTGAGATATCAGCCACCATTCTGCCCATTTTGGGCATGCTGATCTCCACATATTGGCTGGAGGATACGCTCGGACCGGAATTTGTCGCGGCCAATGGTTCTTTCTATTTCACCGTAGCCTTCACCACACTTGGTTGGCTCCTTGTCACCTTTCTCACGCCTGCAGAATCCGATGCAACGATTTCGCGCTTCTATGAAAAGGTCCGCCCCGACGGCATATGGAAGGTCGGCGGGCAGAGAAATGCGCATTTCAATGTCTTTCGACTCGTTGCCTGGCTCATGGCTGTAATTCTTACCTATTCCGCGCTTTTTGGCGTGGGCGCCTTGCTTCTTCACAAAGGATCAGAGTGGATGTACTGGGCTGTGTCGGCGGTGATCAGTGGAGGGGTTTTCATCTGGGCCTTTAGAAAAAGCGAGCATGCCCCAACCCCTTGATCTGCTCGATTACGGACTGTTGGTCCTGGGTGGTGTCGCGGCCGGTGTCATCAATTCTCTGGCGGGAAACGGATCGGCCATCACCCTCACTCTTTTGATGGGCATGGGGCTTTCACCCGCCTGGGCCAATGCCACCAATCGCATCGGGGTCGTCTTTCAAACGATCACGGCGGTCCTCAGTCTTCCACGGAATGAGCAGCTTCGCGCACTGAGAAAAAAGACGGCGGCTTGGATCCTTCCATCCGTTCTGGGTACCATCATAGGTGCCTGGTGCGCCGATGCAGTTCCCGAAGTTTGGCTGAATCGTTCGATCGGTGCAGTGATGCTCTTTCTGCTAGCTACACTTCTCTTCAAGCCTAAAAAATGGCAGGTGGACAGCGGGGAGGTAAAAAGAGACGGCGGAATCAAGATGCTGCTCTATTTCTTCCTGATCGGACTGTACGCCGGCTATCTGCAAATGGGCATCGGTATCATGATGCTGGCCGTACTGGTCCTCTCGGCGCGATACACTCTGGTGGAAGCCAATATTGTCAAATTGCTGATCGCTTTGGTGTTGACCGTTCCTGCCTTTTTTGTCTTTGCATTCTCGGGAAAGATGAATTGGCCCATGGGCATCGCATTGGGCATCGGTCAAATGCTTGGCGCCTGGTTCGGCACACGGCGATTGCTCCAACACCCGAAGGCATCTGTCTTCATCCATTATCTGCTCATCGTCATTTTGAGCTATGCTGTACTCCGCATATTCGGCCTGCTCAAGTTCATTGTCCCGTGAAGAGCGCTAAGCTTTATTTTCGCTCGTCCGAATAATTGATACGACCTACAGATGGTCCAGAACATGATCTGGCTTTTGGGTGCGGTGTGGACGGCACTGCTGCTGGGCCTCCTGCTTCCCCTCCAGAAGGAGCGGCTGAGCAAGTGGGTGCTCACTTCGAGTGGCGCCTACCTGTTGGCGATCGCTGTTTTGGAGCTGTTTCCGCTGGTCTACAGCGGTATCACCGATCACGATGCCCTGCACAAATTGGGCCTTTGGGTATTGGCTGGTTATATGCTTCAACTTTTGCTTGAGCTTTTTTCAGGGGGTGTCGAGCATGGTCATCGGCACATAGAAAAGCTCGCGCCCCGGCGCATTCCATGGGTCTTGCTCATTGCCCTGTTCCTTCATGCCTTTCTGGAAGGTCTGCCGGTGGGTGCTATGGGAGAGGACCCCAGTGCACGTAAACTGACGCTGGCCATTGCCTTCCACAGCTTTCCCATCACGCTTGTTTTGTTCAGCATGCTTCGCTCTCTGGACTTGAGTACTTCATTCAGTTCGATCGTTATTCTACTTTTTGGATGCATGCCGGTCAGCGGGATATTGTTGGCCGATCAGATGGCCTTCCTGCAGGCGGCAGAGCGGGAATTGACGGCACTGGCCTTGGGCGTATTCCTGCATGTGTCGACCACCATCATCTTTGAAAGTGCCAAAGGGCACTCGTTCAATCTGGCCAAGTTCATCTCCATTCTTTTGGCCTTTGCACTTGCCTTTTTGGCCCACGAGCTCATTTGAAGCGACTATCGGCGGATAGGCAATTCTGAACGGGAAGGGAGCAGAGGCACGGCCATCCGTCTATATTTGCAATTCAATTTCAAATATCAAAAGCAATGGGCGTATTAGTGGGGAAGAAAGCCCCTCAATTCACAGCAAAAGCGATCATCAATGGAGAAGAGATCGTCGATGACTTTTCACTGGATCAGTACCTCGGAAAGAAGTATGTGATCCTTTTCTTTTACCCAAAGGATTTCACTTTCGTCTGTCCGACCGAACTCCATGCATTCCAGGAGCGTTTGTCCGATTTCCAAAGCAAGGATGTCGAGGTCGTAGCGGTTTCCACCGATACCGAACAAAGCCACTGGGGCTGGCTTCAGCTCAGCAAGGACAAAGGTGGTATCGAGGGGGTGACCTATCCGATCGTTGCGGACACCAACAAGACGATCGCCACCAACTACGACGTCTTGGCGGGTTCTTATTACTACAATGAAGATGAGGAGCTCTGCTCTGAAGGCGAGTTGATCGCATACCGTGGTCTGTTTCTGATCGACCGCGACGGAAAGGTTCGCCACCAGCTGGTGAATGACCTGCCACTGGGCAGAAATGTGGACGAGGCCATGCGCATGGTCGACGCGCTGCAGCACCTCGAAGCCAAAGGCGAAGTTTGCCCAGCGAATTGGAGCGAAGGGAAGGAAGCCATAGAGGAGACGCACGACGGCGTTGCCGACTACCTCGCCAAGAATTGACCGGAGACATACCCACATGAACGATAAAAGCCCTTCAGTGAAGGGCTTTTTTTATGCAAAGAAGGAAGCAGGTTCAATAAGTGGCCGTCTCGCCCAGTTGCACCTTGAGTATGTTGTCCAAAAGTTTTTCGAGCGAAGAGAGGCCCTCAGGCGCCTCCGTACGGTGCACCACCTGTTTGATGCGTTTTCCATTGAGCGTCAGCTCGGTGATGCAGGAAGGCAGATCGGAAACCGGCGGATGGTCATACACATCCTCAAACTCGGCGTAGCCAACAGCTTCGATCTTTTTGATGATCTCTGTCACCTGATCCTCAGAAAGCGGCTCCTCCCGAATGCCCATGGTGGCCACAAACCGTTCGCCCTGATAAAAGACTTTAGCTGCACTCAGATCGAATCGGGCCGAGTAGACCGGGCACTGGCCAAAACACGCTGTTCTGCGGATGGACAGTTCCACTTGATTTTGGTCGGTCGCAGCGAGTTCCCGATAGACCGACGGACTGCATGCCGAGAGGACAAGCAGAAGCAGACCGATAGTGAATGTCTTTCTGATCATTGTCTTCTCGTTCTTCTATTGGACTTGAGTTGTTCCTGTTGATTCTTGGCCATAGCGTCCAAACGCTGCTGGAACTTGCTCTGCTTTTTGGGCTTTTTCTTGTTCTCTTCGAGTTTGGCGAGGATCTTCTCGTCGTTCACCATTTTGCGAATGCCGTACTGTTGGGAGAAGGTGAGCACATTGGAGACGAAGTAGTAGTAGCTCAGACCTGCCGCATAATTATTGAAGAAGCCCAGGAACATGACCGGCATGAGGTACATCAGGTACTTCATCTGCGGAAATTGTGCGTTCTGCTGGGTCAGTTGCTGGTTGAAGTAGGTGTAGATCAGTGTGGACAGGGTCATCAGCAGGGTGAACAAGCTGACATGGGCTCCGTAGAAGGGGATCTCAAAGGGCAGGTCCAGTATGGAGTCGAATGTGGACAGATCCGTCGCCCACAGAAAGGACTGCTGACGAAGTTCGATGGAGGCGGGGAAGAATCGGAAAACTGCAATAAGGATGGGGAATTGGAGCAGCATGGGGATGCATCCACCCAGCGGATTCACTCCGGCCTTTCGGTAGAGATCCATCATGGCGCTCTGCTTCTTCATGGGATCCTTATCCGCAAACTTCTCATTGAGCTGATCGATCTCGGGCTTGAGCACCCGCATCTTCGCCATAGAGAGGTAAGAGGAATAGGTGAGGGGAGAGAGGACCAGTTTGATCAAGAGGGCCATCAGGAAGATGATCAATCCGTAGTTGAACCCTTGGTTCTCCAGCAGGTGGAACACATTGATGGTAACGACCCGATTGAGCCAACCGAAGATCCATCCGCCCAGCGGAATGATCTTCTCAAAATCCTGTCCATGCGCCTTCAACAGATCGTACTGGTTGGGCGTGAAGAACATCGAGCCGGAAAGTCCGTCCGTTCCGGGGAACTGCAGCAGGCTGCCAAAGGACTTGGTGTGCACGCCATCGGACAGAGGTGCAGAGGCCATTCTTGCCCTTTGGAAGGGTTCGTCCGCTTGGATGATCGAAGAAAAGAACTGCTGTTTGTAGGCCACCCAACGCACTTCTTCCTTTTCCACTTCCTTGACCGATGTGGCCGATAACTCCTTGTGCTTGTCCTTCTCCTTCAGCAGATAATGCAGCTGTGTTTGTTGTCCTTCATTCTCGATGTTCCTCTCTTGGCGCACCGTTTGGACGCCCCATTCCAGTGCAGTCTCGGTGAAGCCCAGTCCGTTCATATCCACGTCCCAAAGCAACTCGTAGGAATCGTCCTTGATTTCGAAGGAGAGCGACAGAGGCGCTCCTTTCAGGGTGGGTGCAGTGAAGACAAGCGTATTGGACCTCTCTTCCACCTGGAAATGAAGGTCAGCGCTGCGGTACAAACGATCAGACTGCATGAGCAGCTGCCATACATGGGCCGAGTCGATCAGTCGGATGGGCAGGCTGTCGTAGGTGCTGTACTCCTTGAGTTCTGCTTTAACGATGCGTGCACCTTTGGAGCTGAAAACCAATTTCAACTGCTCGTTCTCCAGGGTGAAGAATTCCTCCTTGGCCGCTGCTTGCACCTGCGAATAGAACAGGCCGGATTCCTGACGCAATTGCAGCTCCTTCAGCGAATCACTGACGGCAAGCTCCCCAGTGACGGCTGGCTGGCTCGTGCCCTCTTCCTGCTCCGTAGCTGGAGCCACCTCCTCTGTGGCCGTTGGTTCGGGCGCCGCCTGAGGTGCGAAATAATAATTGTAGCCGATCAGGATCAGTCCGATCAGCATGAAACCTATAATGGAATTGAGATCTGGTTTTCTCACGTTCTTCTTCTGCTTAATTCACCGAGCTTTTGTGCATCAATGCGGCTTTGACAAAACCCACGAACAAGGGGTGTGGGTTGACCACTGTGCTCCTGTATTCGGGATGGAATTGCACGCCAAGGAACCAGGGGTGTCGCTCGAGCTCCACGATCTCCACAAGGCCTGTTTCTGGGTTCACACCGCTTGCGATCAATCCGGCCTCGGAGAGTTGATCCTTGTAGACGTTGTTGTATTCGTAGCGGTGTCGGTGCCGCTCATTGATCTCTTTCCTCTTGTAGACCTCAGCGGCCTTGCTGCCCTCCTTCAATACGCAATCGTAGGCTCCGAGCCGCATGGTGCCGCCTTTGTCGCTGATCTCTTTCTGATCTTCCATCAGATCGATCACCGGATGTTTTGCACTTGCGTCCATTTCTGTCGAATGGGCGCCA
>CATILC010000050.1 GCA_949516455.1 Flavobacteriia bacterium
AAACGAACTCGAAGCGCACAAAGGACAGCTCGACAATGGCTGGGACGACAAAACCCGATGCAAGCTTTCAGTGGCTTTGGGCCGCCATGGAGAATCCTATCGGGAGCGGGCCTACAAGGGCTTTGGAATGCGTCATGTGGCGTATGCGAAAGAGGAACTGCTGGCTGCATTGGAGCTCAGCATCCGTTATATGGATCAGACCATCCAATGCAACAGGAAGGACAACGGCCTGTATCACGCATACAACCTGATCCATTTGGGCCGAGGAGAATGGAAGGTCACCGAATTGTACGACATGCTCGAGGGCCAGGTGGCCGTTCTTTCTTCGAAACTTCTCGATGATGAACAAAGTCTGGAGGTACTGGATTCATTGAAGAGAAGTGCGTTGTTCCGTCCGGATCAGTTCAGCTATTTGCTCTATCCCAACCGGGACATCCCTGGCTTTTTCGACCGCAACCACATTCCAGAAGACCGATTGGAAAAGAACCGTCTTCTGCGTCAAATGCGGGAGCGCGGGGACAAACGCCTTCTCGAGACAGATGCAACGGGTCAGGGCTATTTCAATGGAAGCATTACCAATGCACAGGATGTGCAGGCCATCATGGAGCAGGTCATTTTTGAGTATCCGGAGTGCGGCGATCGACATCAGCGCGATGTCTTGGGCATTTTTGAAGACATGTTCAACCACAAGGCCTTCACCGGAAGGTCTGGGACATTCTTCGCTTACGAGGGCCTCGGCAGTATTTACTGGCACATGGTCTCCAAACTTTTGGTGGCCGTTCAGGAAACCCTGCTTCGCTACCCGGACAGTCCGCATAAGGGCCGATTGGTGGACCACTACTACGAGATCAGGGCGGGAATCGGTGTCAACAAATCGCCTGAGCTGTACGGCGCATTCCCCACTGACCCCTACAGCCACACGCCGTTCAATCGCGGGGCGCAGCAACCGGGAATGACAGGTCAGGTCAAAGAGGACATTTTGAATCGCTGGTCCGAACTCGGGGTCGCCGTCGAGAACGGGCAGATCTCTTTTTCTCCAGCCTTTCTAAGCAAAGAAGAATGGTTGACCGAGGAAAGTGTATTTGAATACCTCAGTCTGCAGGGCAAATTTGAGCAGTTGAAGCTCTATGCGGGAGAACTGGCATTCACTTATTGCCAGGTGCCCATTGTCTATAAAAAAGGCAGAGGAAATGGCATACGGATCGGACTGAAAGGAGGGGAGGAAGTCTCGCTTTCAGGGACGCATCGTTTGGGCGAAGACTACTCGGCTGCTCTTTTTGAAAGAAATGGACAGGTCGAATGGATCCGTGTGGATATTGTTTGACCCTATCAATAGCAAACATCGCTTCATGAGAAAGACTGTTTTTTGCGCCACAACAGCCCTGGTCATTGGCTCCTGCCAGCAAGCGGAGCAGCCGTCAGATGCAAAGGATTTCACAGAGGCACGGGTGGACAGCCTGCTTTCTCAAATGACTTTGGAGGAAAAGGTCGGTCAGCTCAACATGTACAACGGGACCTGGGATTTCACAGGACCGGTTCCGGAACAGGCAGATGCACAGGAGCGTGAAGATCAGATCCGTTCAGGCGGTGTGTCCGCCATGCTCAATGTATTGACACCCGAAGCGATTTGTGCGGCTCAGCGAATGGCGGTAGAACAAAGCAGACTGGGTATTCCCATGCTGTTTGGTTACGATGTCATCCACGGCTATAAGACCATGATGCCGATCCCGCTGGGGCAGGCGTCGAGCTGGGACCCGACAGTCGCAGAACGCGCCAACCGGGTAGCTGCTGCAGAAGCCACGTCAGAAGGCCTCTCTCTGGCTTTTGGCCCCATGGTGGACATCACTCCCGATGCGCGTTGGGGGCGGATCATGGAGGGTGCGGGCGAAGATCCTTTCCTGGCTGCCCGAATGGCCGAAGGATGGGTAAAGGGCTTCCAGGGTGCTGATCTTTCTGAAAGGCACAGCATTGCGGCCTGTGCAAAGCATTTTGCAGGCTATGGTTTCGCTGAAGCAGGAAAGGAATACAACACCACGGACATGAGCGATCAGACCTTGCTCAATGTGGTCCTTCCGCCTTTTCATGCAGCGGTCGATGCTGGATGTGCGGCCATCATGAACGGTTTCAACGACCTGAACGGCGTTCCCGTCACGGCTGATGCCTATATACAGCGCACGCAACTCAAGGAGGCTTGGGGATTTGATGGCTTTGTCCTTTCGGATTTCAATTCGGTCCCCGAACTGGTCACTCATGGCTATTCAGCCGATATGCCCGAAGCGGGAAAGGCGGCTTTCCTGGCGGGCAGCGACATGGAAATGGAATCCCGACTCTACGAAAGACACTTATTGGATCAGGTCAGGTCTGGAGAGGTTTCTGAGGAATTGATCGATGATGCAGTTCGTCGTGTATTGCGCATCAAGTTCAGATTGGGGCTTTTTGAAAACCCGTACAAATACTGCGAAGCCGAGGGGATAGAGATCATGAGCGAAGCCCATCTGCAAGAGGCTCGGGACCTGGCGCGGCAGAGCATGGTGCTCTTGAAGAACGAAGCAGCGACTCTGCCTCTTCAAAAAGATGCTTCCATTGGCGTTATTGGGCGTCTTGCCCAGAGCAAGGATGTGCCCTTGGGCAACTGGCGTGCGCAAGCGGTCGAAAACAGCGCCGTATCTCTGCTGGAGGGCATCAGAGTTGCTGCCGGGTCGAAAGTGGAATTTGCCGAAGGCTATCGGATCAGTGCTGGCAGAAGGAGCTTCATTTTCGACATGGAGTGGGCCGATCCATCAGAAAAGGGATTCGGAGAAGCCATCCAACTGGCCAGGCGCTCGGATGTGGTGGTCATGGCCCTGGGTGAGGATTGTTACCAGACCGGAGAGGGAAGAAGCCAAACGGATGTGGGCCTGAAGGGCGATCAGCTGGAATTGTTCCACGCGGTGCGGGCAGTCAACCCGAACGTGGTCGTTGTTTTGATGAATGGCCGTCCATTGGCCGTTCCCGATATCCAGCAGCATGCTTCCGCCATATTGGAGTCTTGGCACGCCGGATCTCAGGCAGGGCACGCCATTGCCGATATTCTTTTTGGTGATCACAACCCGAGCGGAAAGTTGCCGGTCAGCTTTCCCCATCGCACAGGACAGGAACCCCTGTACTACAACCACAAGAAGACCGGCCGACCGGTCACCAATGACTTCGATAAAGGACTGGTCTTTTGGGCACATTATTCAGATGCGCCAGTAGAGGCGCTCTATCCATTTGGATATGGCCTGAGCTACAGCCGCTTCATCTATTCCGAGCTCGAGATCAATGACAGCATCCTTCGGTCCGGAGACGATCTGGAGGTGCGTGTTCGCTTGACGAACGATTCAAAGGTGGCGGGCGAGGAAGTGATCCAGCTGTACATCCGTGATCCGTACGGCAGTCTCACGCGTCCGGTCAAGGAACTAAAGGCCTTTCAGAAGATCCATCTGGAAGCAGGAGAAAGTCAGCTGGTTTCCTTTCGTCTTTCGGAAGAAGACCTGGCCTATCACTGGAGCAGAGAGCGATTCGAGGCAGAGCCCGGCCGCTTCGAAGTCTACGTCGGGGGCAACTCCCGTGAGGTACTTCAAACAGCATTCACTTTCAGGTAGCCCCTTCAGTATCAGCCGTGCTTCTTTGATGGCTGTCGGGCTCAATGCGCTTGTGGGCAGATAGTTTGAGATACATTTGGTAGGTATGTTGCTTAGAAGATCCTGTTTTCTCTTCCTTTTGCTTTCTGGCCTTCTGCAGGCCCAGCCGCTGGATTCATTGCTTGCGGTATGGGAAGATCAGGACCGGTCGGATTCCCTTCGCGTCCAGGCCTACAAGGAATATGTCTGGAATGGACTTTTGTTTGCCTACCCGGACAGCGCTTTCAATTGCGCAGAGAAGCTGATCGAATTTTCCGAGGAAAAGGCCTATCCCAAGGCCCGGGCTTTGGGACACAACATCCAGGGGGCATCCTATATTCTCCGTGGCGACCGGGTCAAGGCGCTCAACTATTTCGAAAAGAGCCTTTTGATCTTCGACGATCTGGATGATGATCGAGGAAGCGCTGCTGCACTGAACAACATCGGACTCATTTATGAAGAGCAGGGCGAGTACGAAAAGGCCCTCGCACAATTCGAACGCAGCCTGGCCATCGAGAAGTCCCTGAACGACCAGAAGGCGATGGCGTCAGCGCTGAACAATATCGGACTGATCCACTCCAATATGGAGAATTACGAATTGGCCCTTCAGCATCATCAACTCAGTCTGGAATTAAGGGAGGAAACCGAGGA
>CATILC010000051.1 GCA_949516455.1 Flavobacteriia bacterium
GTCTCCCAGCGTGGTATACCTGCCCCACCGATCTCCCAGCAGTTCGAAAGTGGAGTGAGTGGAATGGACCCTGTTATGCCTGGGTTGACTCCTGTAAAGCCTGTGTTGTAAGGCAATCCAGCGGTTGTACAAGCAGTGGAGAAGCTGACCGGTGTTGAATAGGCTGAAGTATCCAAACCGTTCTGGCAGAGCTCTGACACATAGGCTGTGTAAGAAGTCGCTGGACTGAGTCCCGACAGGGTGTATGGATTGGAATTGGCCGTGATCACTGTGCCCGATCCCATGGGGAAACCAGCAGGCCCATATTCAATGTACCATTCACTGGCCGAGGATATTCCATTGGTCCAACTTAGGTCTGCCGAGGTGGCAGTGATCGCTGAGGCTGTTAGAGCTGTCGGATCCGGACAGGCGGGGAGGGGTTCCACAATGAAATCATCCACAAATACGTCTGGTCCATATCCTGAGTTGAAGACCAATTGGAAGACCACATCCTTGCCCGTGTAGATTCCCGCATCGAGGTTCACGATCTCCTGAATGAAATCGGCATCGGCAGGAGGGGAAGTACTCGTCGCATTGGGGCTGTTGAACGATGGACCAATGTGGTTGACCAATGTGTCCCAGGTGGATGATGTGGCCAAGCGAACCATCACGATCAATTGGTCGTTCGGATAGGTGCTGTTGTATAAATGAGCCCAGCGGTACTTCAGACGGGCATCCGAAGAAATACTGATGGCTTCTGTGGTGGCCAGTGCAAAATTCCCCGAAGTCCAGCCCCAGAAATTGCCCTCCATATAGTCGCTGCTGTTTTGCAATACGGTGCGTGTCCCGCCCGAAAGATCCCAGCAAAGCGGAGGCCAGTTGCTGCCGTCAAAATCGCGCAAGTAGGGGATCGAGGCCGAGGCGCATAGCGTGGTGAAACTCACTGGTCCGGTCCAATTGCTCGTTCCGTTACCTCCGCAATTTCCGCGTACATAGACGTCGTAGGTAGTGGAGGCGCTCAGGCCAGTGATTGTGGTCGAATTGGTTGACGAGCTGGTCTGGGTGCCGTTGCCCAGGGCAAAGCCAGTGGTTCCGTATTCGATCTCGTAGCTGGAAGAATTACCGGTCCAGGCGAGCTGCGCTCCATTTTGTGTGATGATCGAAACGCTGAGCGAGGAAGGGTCAGGACAAAGAGGAGCCTCCAATACGGAGACTTCATCCAGTGTCATATCGCTGGTGTAGCTGCTTCCCCGTACAGATCGGAACCGAATCTGTACCGTACCGCTGAATCCGCTGAGCAGCACCTGAGCCTTTTTGTAGGGATCGCTTTGTGCTGATTGTTGCTGACCTAAAAGGGTGAGCAGTCCGCGGGTCCAACCGCTGCCATCGGATACATCTACGTGCAGGCTGCCCATGGCCGCACCGTACATGTGGTAATAGAACTCGAGCATGGGTGAGGTCAGCGCGCTCAGGTCGATCTGCGGAGACAACAGCATGACCGTATCTCCGGTGGAAGCTGGAGCGGAGGATTCAGTGAAGAGGTAGGTTCCTGAACCCGTGGTGTGGTCTCCCAATGGTCCGGTTCCCAAAGAGGGTGTTCCGCCTTGATTGGCGATCCACAAGGGATTACCTGAGCCATTGCTCGAGGTCCAGCAGTTTCCAAAGTCGGTTTGTGCCCCGAGTATGGCCGTTTCGAAATCCTCACTGTAAGGCGCGCTGACAGTACCGCACGCCACAGCGGCTGTTGTAAATGAAACAGGACCTGTCCAAAGGCTGTAACCGTTGGTTCCACAGTCAGCACGCACATAGGCGTCATAGGCTGTGTTGGCGGTCAGGCCACTGAGGCCGATGGTCGTATTGGATGTGGTCAGCAGGCTGCCATTTCCCTGGCTGAAGCCAGACAGACCATATTCCACTTCGTAGGCAGATGCCGATCCTGTCCAGCTTAAGTCCGCGCTCGAGGAGAGCACATTGGATACTGCAAATGCGGTCGGATCGGGACAAGTGACTGGAGCACAGCTGCTCGTGAAACTTCCAAAGTTGAATCCGCTGGCAAATGAGCTTCCTGAAGAATGGCTCAGTACGGCCGCTCCATTAGGGTCGCTGATCACAAAACCCACCTCTGTAGGGTAACCGCCCGGTTGAGCAGCCACCACCGAGGTGGAAAGTCCGTCGCACAGATCGATGGCCACCGTTACCGGTCCAGAGCCGGTGGTGAATGAAGACCCAAAGCTGGCCACGGTCACCCCCCCTTGCACCACATCGACGACCGCACCGTTCCATCCATCACCATAGGTGTCAGTCATACTCACAGTGTAGGTACAAAGGTTGCTCGCGCCGCAAACGGCTGTTGAAAATGATACCGGTCCGGTCCAATTGCTCGTTCCGTTGCTTCCGCAATTTCCGCGCACATAGACATCGTAGGTAGTGGAGGCACTCAGGCCCGTGAGCGTGGCTGCATTGGTAGTTGAGCTGATCTGGCTGCCGTTGCCCAGAGCAAAGCCAGTGGCTCCGTATTCGATCTCGTAGCTGGAAGAGGTGCCGGTCCAGGCAAGCTGTGCTCCATTTTGCGTGATGTTCGAAACGCTGAGCGAAGAAGGGTCAGGACAAAGCGGAGCATCCAATACAGAGACTTCATCCAGCGCCATATCGCTGGTAAAGCTGCTTCCACAAACCGAGCGGAACCGTATCTGTACCGTACCGCTGAATCCGCTGAGCAGCACCTGAGCTCTATTGTAGGGATCGCTTTGTGTGGTCTGCTGCTGACCTGAAAGGGTGAGCAGTCCTCGGGTCCAGCCGCTGCCATCGGATACATCCACGTGCAAACTGCCCATGGCGGCACCGTACATGTGGTAATAGAACTCGAGCATGGGAGTCGTCAGCGCGCTCAGGTCGATCTGCGGAGACAACAGCATGACCGTATCTCCGGTGGAAGCTGGAGCGGAGGTTTCAGTGAAGAGGTAGGTTCCTGAACCCGTGGTGTGGTCTCCCAATGGTCCGGTTCCTGAAGAAGGCGTTCCTCCCTGATCGGCGATCCACAAGGGATTGCCTGAGCCGTTGCTCGATGTCCAGCAGTTTCCAAAGTCGGTCTGTGCTCCGAGAATGGCCGTTTCGAAATCTTCGCTGTAGGGTGCCGTAAAGGAGGTACATGCCGCAGAAGTTGTCGAGAAGGCGAAGCGCGTGCTGCTTACGCTCTGTGATCCGTCGGAACAGGTCTCCGTAACGACGTATTCATAAGCCGTATTCGGGCTCAGTCCGCTCAGAGAATATGAGGTGGAGCCGTGGCTGATCGAGCTTCCCGAGCCCAGGCTGAATCCGGCCAGACCGTACTCGATGGTCCAGGCTGTCGATCCTGTGTTTCCAGCGGACCAACTCAGGTCTGCTGAGTTGCTCCCGATGTTTGCAGCGGTCAAGGCAGTTGGTGGCGCACAAACACTGCCACCTCCTGTGACCAGCAGATTGTCGAACGCCCAGTTGTCGAATTGACTGCTTGTACCAGAGAGCACCTGCATCCTGATGCGGATGCTGCTCTGCCCGCTCAGGGTGATCACGAATTGATCGGAGGTCTGTGATGTAGGCGCCGAACCACCGTCGTAAACAGCCATTTGATTGAAAGTGCCGTTGGGTTCGACCCAGCCTATGGCCACCTGTTCTCCCGCATCAGCATTCTCTCCGCAGGGGCTGACCTGTGGGTCGTAGTAATCGTAGCTCACGGTGATCGTTCCCGCGCCTCCTGTCATGATATCCGCAGATTCTGCATAGAGGCCCGCTTGACCCCAAAGGGTCAGTTCGGAGTTGCCTGCACTTGGGCAGTTCGCATTGATGTACACAAAGTTGGGGTCGGAAGCCACCCAACAACTGAAGGCCGCCAGACTCATGTCGCTGCTGTAGGGCAGGTTGAAGGTGGCGCAAGCAGTCGAGAAAGTGCCGGATGCCGCATTTGTGTATTGTCCGTTCGTACAAAGTGCTTCGACATATACGTCGTAAACGGTGGAAGCGGTGAGTCCGCTGATCACAAAATTTGAGGTGGTGGAAGTGAGGGTCGTTCCGCTGCCGCGAACAAAGCCGGTGGGACCATATTCGATCTGATAACTCTGAGCGGAGGTCAGTGGATTGGATAAGTTCAGATCCAGGCTGGTGGTGGATGCCGAGTTCAAAACCACACTGCCGCTCAGTATACAAGTGGCTGGGCAACTGACAAGTCCGGCAGGACGTTCTTTGGCTATGGAGCGTTTGCCCAGGGTTCCCTGAGGTGTTATCGCCTGTACGCTGAACCAGACCGACTGTGCCGAGGGTACGCCATTGACCACTGCGTTGTTGGTGGCAGAGGACGAAAGGGAGTCCATATTTCTCGATCCCAGCATATTGACTTGGTAGCCAACAGCTCCGGAAACGCTGTTCCAGCTCAAGTAGGTGGAATCTGGGCAGGTCCAGAGGAATTGAATGTTGTCCGGCTGACCGATCAGGGTGAAGTCGGAACCAACAGCTGTCGTTCCCCCTCGGCTGATACGGATCCGGGCATTGCCCGTTGCTGCGGAAGATGGCGGAGTCCAGTTGAGTTGGCGCGCAGAAGAACCAGCTGTTCCAATGGAAGACCATGAACTTCCTCCATTCAGGCTGTATTCCAGAGAAAACCCTGAGGTAGAAGGAGATGCATTCCATCGGATCGTTGTGCTCTGACCGGGCTCGATGGCCACGCCTGAAGAAGGGAAGTCCACGGATATGCCATTCATTTCGTAGCTGTAGACCACGTAGTAGGTCTGTGGTCCCTGAGGGATCGCCGTGCCATTCACGCGAACGGTATGGTCGCCCTGTGTGGGATTGTCGATGGTCACTTGCTCCATGTTGTTCAAGCTATCCACCGCACGGACCGCAGGGCTGGAGAGTGCTGTTGCATTCGGTGTTGGATCGAGCACCCATGGATTCCATGTTTGTCCGGAGCGCTCCACGTAGCAGTCGATGTTGTTGACCAGCGCACGACCAGAAGATGGGCTGGCTGCCGGATCGGTCCAGTAGACCATGACCTTGAGCTTCGAAACATTGGCGGGAACGGGGATCGAGTGAGCAGAAGAGCCTCCCTGCGCAATGCTGCCGGTGACGAACTGGCTGTTCGAAATGAGTTCCACACCCCGTTCGATATTCATTCGGCCGTAGCCATAAATGAAGTCAGGTCCGGCGTTGCCAATGTCGTCTGCGGTGTTCTGGATGATGGCCTTGAGCAGCCCGCCGTCCGGCTCTTGTCCGTGCACATCCTTGTATGCCTGAAGCAGCACCGCCATGCCACCAGAAACACCTGGACAGGCCATGGAGGTGCCAGAATAATTTGCGTAGCCATTGCCCGCAACCGAGGAATACACATCAGATCCCAAGGCAGCTACATCGGGCTTGATCCGTCCATCGGAAGCAGGCCCCCGACTCGAGAAGCTCGAGATGACATCGGAGGAGGTCATGCTCGCCGAAGCGATCACATTTTTTCCTGCCTTGTGTCCACCGGTGATGTTGCCCCATCCACTGCCTGCACCATAGCCACAATCGGACGAAGCCGAGTTGCCCGCAGAAAAGACATGCATGAGTTTGGGGTTCTGCAGAATGTCATTGTCCACCTGCTGGGTGGTACTCGTATAGCCTGCGTTGCACCCATTCCCATAGGAGGAAGTTGTGATCCGGACGTTGTAGTTCACATAATCCTGATCCACCGAAGTGAAATTGTCCGGGTAGGACGAATAGACCAGATCCGCACCGGGTGCCAGTCCCATTCCATCCGGATCGTAGATGCCACCGCCGAGGATCGTTCCGGCCACGTGGTCTCCATGATTTCCCGAGCTTGTTCCCGAGCGGTTGTACAGGATCCTCCCGGTGTAGTCGATGTGGGGACCGATATCGCCATCGTCACCATGGCCGACGACCGATCCGCTGCCGTCGTAGTCCAGTCCTGTGGCGGATTGCACCTTATTCAGGCGGCTCATTGCTCGGCTTTTGAAGTTCTCCGGCATTCCTTTCTGATCGAATTCTTCGAGGAA
>CATILC010000052.1 GCA_949516455.1 Flavobacteriia bacterium
AAGGCAATGAGCGTATCGACAGTTAAGAATTCCATACCCCGAAAATAACAGAAGCCCAGCTTCTTTTCCGTTGGTAATTGGTGGATTACATTCTCTGCTTTCCGCAAGTGCGCGCTGGCGGAGCGGTTACATTTGAATTTGCTGTAAATCATCAAAGACCCCCTTATGGAACTCCATCAGCTCGAATCCACCGCTGCTCAAATACGGCGGGACATTGTTCGCATGGTTCACGGAGCACAATCTGGTCATCCAGGCGGGTCTCTGGGGTGTGCTGAGTTCTTCACGGCCTTGTTCTTCGATCAGTTGGACCATCGCCCGGATGTCTTCGATATGGACGGCTCGGGACAAGACCTCTTCTTCCTTTCCAATGGGCATATTTCCCCTGTCTATTACAGTGCGCTTGCCCGTTCGGGGTACTTTCCCGTAGAAGAGCTGGCGACTTTCCGGGCCATCAATGGACGGCTGCAAGGACATCCGACCACCCACGAAAGGCTGCCGGGTGTGCGCATCGCTTCAGGTTCTTTGGGTCAGGGCCTGTCGGTAGCTGCCGGTGCCGCATTGAGTAAAAAACTGAACAAGGATCCAAAGATGGTCTACAGCCTGCACGGAGATGGCGAGTTGCAGGAGGGACAGATCTGGGAAGCTGCTCTTTTTGCTGCGGCGCACGGGGTGGACAACCTCATCTCCACCATCGATGCGAACGGACAACAGATCGATGGTTCGACGGATGACGTGATGCCGCTGGGAGACATTGGCCGGAAGTTTGCAAGCTTTGGCTGGGACGTTATGGAGATCGCCAAAGGAAATGAAATGAAAAGTGTGCACGAAGGTTTGGCCGAGGCACGAAAGCGAACAGGCAATGGAAAGCCCGTATGCATCGTGATGCACACCGACATGGGCCACGGAGTGGACTTCATGGCAGGTACACACAAGTGGCACGGCATCGCCCCGAGCGATGAAGAACTGGAAAGAGCACTTGGCCAACTGCCCGAAACACTCGGAGACTACTCATGAAGAAAACCCTGCTGGTCCTTTCACTGGCTTTGTTCGCCCTCACACTCAGTGGCCAGAGGGAACCCGAACTGCCGCCTCCTCCCACTACCCGAATACTGTTCGTCTTCGATGCCTCCAAAAGCATGTACGGACGCTGGCAAAGCGGAACCAAGATCGAGGTGGCGCGCCAGCTCATGACGAAAATGCTGGACTCCCTCGCCCAATTGGACAACCGCCCATTCCAATTGGCTCTGCGCGTATACGGTCACCAAAAACCCTCGCCCCCGCAGGACTGCAACGACACCAAACTCGAAGTTGGTTTCGGACCGAGGAACATCGGTAAGATCAAAAAGACCCTGAAGACCATCAAGCCCCGGGGCACCACGCCCATCGCCCGCTCACTTCTCAGATCGGCCACGGATTTTCCGAAGTGCGACAATTGCCGGAACGTCATCGTTCTTATCACCGATGGGATCGAAGCCTGCGATGAAGACCCTTGCGCGGCCTCCCGTCTGCTCCAAAAAAGAGGGATCGCACTGAAGCCCTTTGTGATCGGTATCGGCCATGATCTGGAGTTCAAAAACACCTTTGAGTGCGTCGGTCGCTATTTCGATGCCAGCGATGAGAAAACCTTTAGAAAGGTTCTGGACATCGTCGTGTCACAAGCGCTGGACAACACCACGGCTCAGATCAACCTGCTTGATCTTCAGAAAAGACCCTCAGAGACCGACGTCGCTCTCACGCTATACGACCGTGTATCGGGTAAGGCGATGTACAACTATGTGCACACCATGAACTACGCTGGTGTTCCTGATACCCTTGCATTGGATCCGCTCATGAGCTACAGACTCGTTGTCCACACCATCCCTCCTGTTACCTTGGACAGCGTTCATTTGGTGGCGGGAAGACACAATCACATCGGAGT
>CATILC010000053.1 GCA_949516455.1 Flavobacteriia bacterium
ATGATCTCCTTCGATGCGCCTTTGAACGGATTCTGCTCTTACAGCAGTACGGAAGACGTGATCATCAATGTAAAGAATGCGGGTTGTCAATCCATCAGCAATATTCCTGTGGCCTTTGAGCTCAATGGAACAACCTTCCGCGATACCATTGCAGGTCCCCTGGCCAGTGGCGCTTCCTCAAGTTTCACCTTCGGCCCCAAAGCGGACCTGAGTGCGTTTCAAACACATTCCATCAAGGTGCGGGTAGAAGCGGTAGGCGATGCAGACAACACAAACGATGAACTCGGACCACGCAACATCGTGCACGACCCGACGATATCCGGTTTTCCTTATTTCCTGAATTTTGACCCTCCTCAGAGCACAGCTGGAAATGGAAACCCAGGCAATGCAGGGGTTTTGGGCACCACAGACTGGACCATCGCACCTCCGCCCAACTCGGCATCCAACTTCTCCTGGTACATAGGAACCGGACTGACGCCTACGGACGGAACCGGACCTTATGGAGGATATCAGAGTGAGAATTATCTCTACACGGAAGGAAACTGGGGCAATGCACCCACCAGCGCTGTACTCATTAGCGAGTGCATGGACCTGACCGGACTGACGAATCCATATGTCGACTTCATGTACCATTTCTACGCTGCTGACGCTGCTGCTTTGGTATTTCAGGTAAAGCCCGAAACAGGCAACAACTTCCAGTCTGTTGGAGGTGCGATCCTGGGGTCCAATGCCAACCAAACAATGAGCAGTGAATTTGATGAATGGAAACTGCGGCACATCGACCTCTCGGCCTTTGTTGGTCAGACCGTACAATTGCGCATCGTATGCCAGAAGACAGGCGGCGGACAAGAAGCTGATGTGGCCATTGACGGATTCAGGGTCTACGATCAAGCCGCTCAAGATGTGGGCATCCTGACCATTACTTCACCTGGCGGCAGCATCAACCTGCCCGGAGGTTCTGGGCCCACGGTGAAGATCCAGAATTTTGGATCTGCTGCGGTGACCAGTGTTCCTCTTCAGCTGACGGTCACACCTTCCTGCGGAGGTGCACCCATTTCGGTTTCTGATACCTGGACGGGCACTTTACAGCCTGGAGCATCTGTGAACCATACCATCTCCACTCCACCCGGATACGTGCTTGGTGCGCAGGAGATCTGTGTGAGCACCGGACTATCTGCAGACGGGTATAGCTTCAACGACACCTACTGCAAGTACGCCACTGGATTCACGGATCAAACCATTCCATTCTCCACCGATTTCGAGTCTTGCGACCGCGATGAACACGGATTTGCCATCATGGGTAACTCCGGCGGAACAACCTACAAGCTTTGGCAGAAAAAGAATGGTGGAGGCGCCCACTCGGGAACACGCAGCTGGAAGACGAACGGGGCCGCCAAGAACTACCGCGACGACACGCGTGAAGCACTGCGCATCCCTCGTTTTATCGGCTTTGATACCATCAGCGGTGCAGAGATTCGATTCTGGCACAAGTTCGACTTCGCCCCTGGTGATGGTGGACAGGTACAATATTTCAATAACGGTAACTGGGTCACGCTGGGCAGTGTAACGCCGCTCCCCAACTTCCCGAACTGGTATGGAAACGCCAATTTTGGCGGATCACAGATCGCTGGTCTTGGCGGCGAGCCTGGTTTCACAGGCAACTCCAATGGCTGGGTATTCTCTTCCTACCCGCTCGGTTTCATGAACAACAATTCCTCTCCTCTGGCCATGCGCTTTGTTTTGGGCGCCAATGCATCTGCCAATTCAACGGGCTGGGAGATCGACGATTTTGAACTCTATGTTCCGCCACAATTCAGTGCTGGACCAACCGATATACAAACCATTGCCAATCTCCCCTTCCCTGGAGACAACCAATTGATGGTCAAGATCGAAAACTCCGGTGCACGTGCCCTGGACAGTTGCCTACTCACCGTATGGGCAGACAATGTCCTGATCGGCTCCCAGATGTCTCGTTTTGACCCGCCGCTGCAAAGGGGCAAAACAAGGTGGGACACGCTCGTCAACATTTGGCCCAATGCCACGAGCGGAGCGCACAATGTTTGCGCTTACACACAATTCCCGAACGGTCGCACCTATGACGACTTCTCTGCAGACGACAGCCTTTGCAAGTCCGTGGTCATTCTCACGACCATCGCCAACATCGATACCATTGGCTACTGCAACGACTTTGAGGATCCCTCACAGGAGGAATGGTTCACCTCCAACTATGCCACCTACAACGACGGAAATACATTCTGGGAGAAAGGAACACCTGCTCAATCAAGTCTGAATGGTGCATTCAGTGGCAACAATGCCTGGATGGTGAGTTTGTCCAACAATTATCGGAATCGAGATTCTTCTGCCCTCTTCACGCCTGTTTTCGAGATCGACTCTACACACAGGTACCGCATTTCCTTCATGCACAGTTATAAAACGGAACGCTACCATGACGGAGGCACCATGGACATATCCAAGGACGGAGGAGTGACCTGGGAAACCGTGGGGAATGTGCGTTCTGATTGGTTCAACACACAGTTCGTCACTTCACTCGATGTGATCAAGCCGGGGTGGACGAGCAATTCCAACGGATACAATCCCGCCAGTATCGTGGTCGAAATACCCAAGACTGGACCGGTGATCTTCCGCTTCCGCTTTGGATCGGACCAAGGCATAGAGACTGAAGGCTGGGCCATAGATGACTTCTGCTTCCAACAAACCTTCGACGCAGCAGATTACTATGTAGGAATGGAAGAGGCCATCCCCGGTTTGGCCTCCCTTGGAGAACTTTTCCCCAACCCTGCAAGGGAACGTGTACACATGAGCATTCAACTCATGGAGCGCAGCGATGTAACCGTTAAGGTGCACAGCCTCTTTGGAGAGGAACTTTATTCGGAGTTACAATCTGTTGAGAGAGGCGCGCATACCATTGATATCCCAACCGATGGATGGGCACCGGGTCTCTACGTCGTTCAATTCGAGATGTCTGGCCACACAGTGGTCAAAAAGCTCGTGATCGAATAAAGAGCCACGACTCTGCTTACGATCTAAAGTATGGGCAGTAGCGGATTTCAAGCCACTAAACTGCCGTATAGAACTGACCCCTGATTGATGATTTTATGTTTCCCAATGGCACTTCACAAGCTGTTGGGTATATAAAACGCTACCGTCAACTCTTGTTCTTAGGATTAATTAATTAACGTTTTTCATTATTTATTATTTGTTTAGCATTATATTTTCCCTTATATTTGTGTCACATATTAAATAAGAGAAAATGAAGTACATCACACACAAACCAAAATTGAATGATGTTAGAATATGGATGACTCTTTCTGTTTTAATTGTTCTTCCAATTCTAGTAGGTAATTATTTTGAACCCGAGAGCCCAGTTCTTGCAGTTACAACTCTATTAATTGTCGGCTTTTTTATTCTCAATTTGGTCATTCGAAAATTTCTTTACTTCCGAGCTTACTTCACGAGTAATTACAATCTGCTTACATCAAAGGTGCGTACGGAGAAGGAATTTGGCATCTCTAAAGAGCTTATGTTCGAAAAACTGATAGAGGTCATCGATGATTCAAAATTCACACTGATCAAAGCAAACAAAAAGAGCTACGAAATTTTAGCTATTTCGAAGATATCATGGCTCTCTTGGGGCGAAAATCTATATATCAGTTTTGAGGATAGAGGCGATGAATCGATCATGCAGTTTTGTTCCGCAACCTTGTTCCAGATTTATTCTTGGGGTAAAAATGAAAAAAACCACAATGATCTGATGAAAGCAATCGATAGCTCACTTACTGTATAATTGTTTTAAAATGTCTATCGTAGTAAATCTGGATGTGATGCTGGCGAAGCGCAAAATGAAACTCAAGGAGCTCTCCGAAATTGTCGGAGTGTCAACAGTGAACTTATCGATTCTAAAACAGAGTAAAGTAAAAGCCATTCGATTTTCCACCTTAGATTCAATTTGTGAAGCTTTGGATTGTCAACCTGGTGATCTATTAGAGCATATTGGTAATTAAGCACAACGAAAGCCATCTCTGACGAGCTGGCTTTTTTGGTTTGCTCAAAAGGACAAAATGTCCTGTATTTCAGTTGTTTGAGTTTCTCTTTCCGTCATTTCGTCCCAAATTCCCTCTGGTGTGGTGATTGCTCATGCACCGTGAAATAAATCGACTGAATGAACTTAGAAAAATATACGACCAAGGTTCAGCAGGCCATTCAGCAGGCACAGAAGAATGCACTCTCGAATAAGCACCAAAGTATTGATCCGGTCCATCTGATGCTCGGCATGTTGCAGGTGGACAATCAGGTCCTCTCCTTTCTTTTTCAAAAACTGAATTTCCATTCAACGAATTTCCGTTCCGCATTGGAACAAAGCTTAAACGCACTGCCCAAGATTGAAGGAGGGCAGCAATACCTCAGCCAGGACGGTCTTAAACTGCTCACCAAAGCCGAGGATCTGCTGAAGGAATTCAACGATGAATACGTCTCGCTCGAGATTCTCTTGCTCGCCTTTCTGCATGAAAAGAACACCGTTAGCCAAATGCTCAAAGACGGAGGGATCAACACGCGCGAACTGAAAGACGCCATAGAGGAATTGCGCAACGGCCAAAGCGTTCGCTCACATTCGGCAGAAGAGCAATATCAGGCACTGGACAAATACGGCAGAAACCTCATCGAACTCGCCCAGCAGGGTAAGCTCGATCCAGTGATCGGACGGGACGAAGAGATCCGCCGTGTACTCCAGATACTCTCCCGCAGGACCAAGAACAACCCGATCCTTATCGGGGAACCCGGTGTGGGAAAAACTGCTATCGCCGAAGGTCTGGCCCATCGGATCATTCGTGGAGATATCCCAGACAACCTCAAAGACAAAATGCTCTATTCCCTCGATATGGGTGCACTCATCGCAGGTGCCAAATACAAGGGTGAGTTTGAGGAGCGGCTCAAGGCAGTGGTCAAGGAGGTAAGTTCATCTGATGGACGGATCGTATTGTTCATTGATGAGATCCACACATTGGTCGGCGCCGGTGGCGGTGAAGGAGCCATGGACGCGGCGAACATTCTCAAGCCGGCATTGGCGCGTGGCGAACTTCGTGCGATCGGTGCCACGACCCTTGATGAGTACCAAAAATATTTTGAGAAGGACAAAGCGCTTGAAAGGCGTTTTCAGAGCATTCTGGTCGACGAGCCCGACCGCGAATCGGCCATCTCCATCCTTCGGGGCATCAAAGAGAAGTACGAGACCCACCACAAGGTCCGCATAAAGGACGAAGCCATATTGAGTGCAGTGGAGCTATCCCAGAGATACATCACCGATCGCTTTCTTCCGGACAAGGCCATTGACCTGATCGATGAATCCGCCTCCAAGATGCGCATGGAGATCAACTCAAAGCCGGAGGAGATCGACATCCTCGACCGCCGCATCATGCAACTCGAGATCGAGATCGAGGCCATTAAACGAGAGGATGACCCCAAAAAGCTCGCTGTGTTGAAAGAAGAGCTCGCAGGTCTGCAGGAGGAGCGGAACGGCCTGCAGGCCCGATGGAACAACGAGCGCGAAATGGTCGATCGCATTCAAAACGCCAAAGAACAATTGGAGCAGTACCGCTTTGAAGCCGAACAGGCCGAGCGCAGGGGCGAATATGGAAAAGTGGCTGAGATCAGATACGGCCGGATCAGTGAAACCGAGGCGGAACTCAGATCGGCTGAAGAGGATCTGCAGGCCCGCCAAGACGGCAACCATCTGATCAAAGAAGAAGTGACGCGCGAGGATGTCGCGGAAGTTGTGGCCAAGTGGACGGGGATCCCGGTAACCCGAATGCTCGAGAGCGAAAGGGAAAAACTTCTGAAACTAGAAGAGGAACTCGGAAGACGTATCATCGGACAGACCGAGGCCATCGCTGCGGTCTCCGATGCGATCAGGCGAAGCCGGGCCGGCCTGAACGACACCGAAAGACCCATAGGCTCTTTTATCTTTTTGGGAACCACAGGGGTTGGAAAAACCGAATTGGCAAAAGCCCTCGCCGATCATCTCTTTCACGACGAATCGGCGCTCACCCGGATCGATATGAGCGAATATCAGGAGCGGCACAGCGTCAGCCGTCTGGTTGGTGCCCCTCCTGGTTATGTTGGCTATGATGAAGGCGGACAGCTCACAGAGGCCGTGCGCCGAAAGCCCTATTCCATCATCCTTTTGGATGAGATCGAAAAAGCCCATCCGGATGTTTTCAACCTCCTGCTTCAGGTGCTGGATGATGGCCGGCTCACTGACAGCAAGGGCCGAACGGCAAATTTCAAGAACAGCCTGATCATCATGAGTTCCAATTTGGGTTCAGCGATCATACAGGAAACGGTCGAGGAGCGCGCCGAAGCCGACCGCGTAGAGCAGATGGATGAGGTAAAGAGAGAACTACTTCCCTTGCTCAGGAAAACCCTCCGCCCTGAATTTCTCAACCGCATCGATGAAACGATCGTCTTCACCCCGCTGAACAGGGAGGAGATCCGCAGGATCGTTCGTCTTCAGATCGATCTGCTGAGCAAGCGCATTGGTCAGCAGGGGATCATTGTGGACGCCACACCTCAGGCCGTGGATTGGTTGGCTGTCCAAGGCTTCGATCCGCAATTCGGAGCACGTCCACTGAAGCGGATCATTCAACGTGAAGTGCTCAACCGCCTGTCCAGAGATATTTTGAAAGGCAGTGTGGATTCTGATTCAGTCATCCTGATCGACAAAGAGGGAGAACAGCTCGTCTTTCGAAACCAAAACACACCGAAACTGGAGTTGTGATCCCGTTTCGACCCAGCCAACACTGGCTTTTTTAGACTTTCTTTTTGACCAGATGCAATTGAAGCAATCCATAAGCTTCATCCGAGTCTTCCTCGAATGGAAGAGCTGAATGAACACTTTCATAAACGCCATTCAACCGACGAAGGCGTTTTTCATCCACGACTTCATAGCGCTCCTGCAGGTTACTGGCCAGATCCCAACTGACCACTGTTGGCTCGCAGATAGCGGGCGCCTCATGGATATCGGTGATGAGTAAAAATCGTCCACCTGGGCGAAGTACGCGGTGGATTTCATTGAGGCTGTCCTCCAGATCATCCACATGATCGAGCGCATTGAAACAACAAACAAGATCGAATGTGGTATCGCCAAATGGCATTTGCTCGGCAGTGCCTTGGATCAGCTCCATCTTCAGGAGGGAATTGAGTGAGCGGTAGCGATCTGCCAGGGGGTCGATCCCCACCCGACTCCGCGCCTGATCTGCCCAATCGAGACTCCCTCTGGGGCCACAGCCCACATCGAGGACATCCCGATCCGCATAATCGGAGGAGGACAACCCAAATGCCTTGGTGTAAAAGGGTTCGTAGAATTCATTGTTGAGCTGACCCTCCCTGAGTTTCTCCCATCTCCAATATGCGAGTTCAAAGAAAAGTTTGGCGCGACGGGGACCGAACACACGGATCAGTCCGCTGGACAGGAAGGTGTACCACCTGAGTTTGGTTTTGGCAGATATCACAGCTTTCTCCGATTCAAATATTGCTGGTACTTAAGGGCCAATCGTTGATGCCTGCCCGATTGATCCGCCCTCGAAAATTCGTGGTAGCCCGGACGATCGACACTGGCCACCATGAAAAAGTAGTTGTGGCGCTCGGCATTCAGTACCGCCTCCACTGCCTGGAGCGGAGGAATGGCAATGGGTCCGGGGGGCAGACCATCTTTCAAATAAGTATTCCAAGGGGAAGGGAAACGTACATGTGCATAAAGCACACGCCGGATCACACTGTCGGGAAAGCTCTTTTTGAATCCGTAAACGGCTGTGGGATCGGACTGCAATTTCCAGCCGGCCTTCAAGCGATTCAGATAAAGCCCAGCGACACGGGACATTTCATCTGTGCGATTGGTCTCGGCCTGAACGATGCTCGCGAGTGTGATGACCTCTACTCTGCTCAAACCGATCCGCTGCCTGATCGAATCTCTGCTGCGCCAAAAACGCTCACTTTCCACCTTCATTCGATCGAGGAATTGTTCGGGGCTCATGGTCCAGTACACTTCGTAGGTATTGGGCAATATGACCGAAGAGCGCACATGTGGCTCGAGACCGAGTTGAAGACCGGCTTTTTCGGAGTGCAGATAATCCGAGAACGCAGCCGAATCTTCCATCAACTGGGCTGCGAGCTTTCTGCTCAACACATCCAAACTGCTGCAGCTTGTGATGGTCAGTTGAATGGGATGCTGGGCTCCCGATCGAAAGCGATTGAACAGATTCCGGATCGGATCTCCTGCTTCTATTCGATAAATGCCTGGCGAAAAAGTTGAAATCCCCTTGAGCCGGCACAACCAGACCAGCGCATCGCCACGCTCAACAAATCCCGAATCGACCAATTGTTCTGCTACAGCTGCGCACTGACCACTCTCTGGATCGATGATGAGCCGTCCGGAACGCAGGGCGCCTTGTCCGAAAAGGGTGTACAGCGCATAACTGCCGATCAGACCTGCTGCAGATATGAAGACCAATAGCTTTTTCATCCGCTGCTTTTTAAATGATCCAAAAGGATCAGAACTTTCGGGTGATCCGCATGATACCGCTCCAGCCACTCTTTGTCCGATCTCCAGCCATCGGGATGTTCCACACGCTGGCGAAGGACCAGACGATTGATGCGCGCCAGCACATGGTCTGGAGCGAAGTGCAAACAGCGGGAAAACAGTTCCTCAGCCTCCTGAAATCGCCCTTGAAGCAGGCGAACGTAGCCCAGACCATTCAGACACTCTTCTTGCTGTGGGTCTTCGCCAAGGGCAAAGGAATATTCATCCGCCGCTTCGCTCCATCGCCCCTCGGCCACCAGAAAGCCCGCATAGGCCGATCTGAATTCCAGAACGAAAGGCGCCCGACGAATGGCTTCCTTGAAATAGGCATCGCAGCGGGATCCGTCTCCTCCTTCCTCTTTCCAGGCCATGGCCAAACGGAAGGCCGTCCACGCACCAGCATTGTCCAAAGAGGAGTTGGTAAGGAAAGAATCCAGCGGAAGCCCCCGACTTATTCCGACGATCCCCTCCAGATCAGCCCGTAGATATTTCAAATGGATGCGCTCGGGCAGAAGACCATGGGATCCTCTGAGTAAGGCTTCGGCAGAGTCGAGCAATACCAGTTCCTGATCGAAGCGTTCGTATTGCTGCAAATACGCTCGGATCCGGCTCTGCCGTGAAGGCTTTGGATTGTTGACCGCATATAGTCCGTTCCTCACCGTACTGGGGCTTTCGGGTGTCGTTTTGGGAATGCGAATGTAGTGGTCGTGCACGCGGACATGAGGAATATCTGCGCTTCCCTTGAGCGGCATGTGGCACCTGCTGCAGTCGTCGCCCTTTTCTTTGCGAAGACTCAGCTGCTCTGTGCACCCCTCTTTTTCTGATGATCCGTGACAGGATGTACACTTTGAGTTGAACACTGAGTTGTCTGTTTTGGCCACGGCCACATGCGGGTTGTGGCAGCTGGTGCAGACAAATTGACCATCAGAACTCAGAAAGCAGGCACTCATCCGGAAGCGCTGAACATGTCCGGCCATGATGAATTCCTCCTTGTCGCCATCTGTACGAGGCATGTAGACATCCATCACAGAAGCCAGCTTCATTCCCGGCTTGAAATCCAAAAAAGACTTACCCTCCCGCAGCACCGAATTGCCCTGAAGGTGGCAACGCTGACAGATCTCCATCCGAAGTTCTGCAGTCAGCCTTTTGGGATTGACAATGCTCGGGTCGGCTTGGCTTGAAGTATCGGTGATCGACCCGCTCATGATCTTGCGCACATGGGCCGCGCCGGGTCCATGGCATCGCTCGCAATCGATTCCTTCCGGCAGGCTGTTGAACTTATTTGTGGAGCCTTTTACAAATTCTGTGGGCATGGCGTTGTGGCAGCTCATGCACTCCAGGCCGATCGGGCGGTCGAAGCGCTCATTGAATCCATTTTCAAAACCAGGTGGCAGATCGGCCACCTCATTTTGGGTGTAATAGGTAAAGGGCATTTGATGGATATAGCCATTCCTGTCCATCAGATGGGAATTGGTGTGCTGACCCGACCCAATGATGTAGTCCACCTTTTGCGATAAACGATGCAGTGTATCTGTTCCGACCGACCGCGACTCCTTCAAAAAGAGGCCGCCGGAACCCACACACATCCGGTAGGTCCATTGGCCAATGGAATCAAATAGATCCATTTGACCGTTGGGCATTGCACTCATTTGGGCTGTGGCCTGGCCGAACGAACGGCCCATCCCGGTTTCGCGATAGCTCTGGTAAATGTCATAGTGGCAATTCTTGCATGTCTCGATCCCCACATACCTGACAGAATCCGCATGGTTCCACCAGTCGGGTTCATCGGGAATGGAAGCCGTCTTTTGCCCCTCCTGCTGGCACTGCGCAAGGAAAAAGATCGCGATCAGCAGTGCCGTCCAAATGGGGAGTGCCTTGTTCAAGAGGAATGAAATTTCTGATACACGAACACATCCTGATGTCCATCCTCAGTGAACACCCACTGCTTGAGTTCTCCTGAAGCTCGAAAGCCCGCCCCCTCAAAAAGTTGAATGCTCGCTTGGTTCGACCTGGAAATAAAAGCATACAACTGATGCAGGCGGTGTTCTTCAAATGCCCGCTCTTGCAGCAGTTCGAGGGCGCTTTGTGCATACCCTTTTCTGCGGTCCTTTTTTTCAGCAATCAGAATGCCGACGGCTGCACGCAGATGAGCGGCGTCCACATCGTAGAGATCGATGTGCCCAATGGCGCGTTGTGAGTGGGCTTCTTCGATGATGTACCTGAACTGCCCAGCCGAAAAAAGATCGTCTTCAGCTCGTTCAATATATCGTTTCATCATCTGGCTTGAATAGGTGCGGTGTGGATCGGCAGATGCCATGTGTTCCGGATCATTCTCCCAATGCAACAGCAGGTCAAGATCCTTTTTCTGGACTGTACGCAACGAAATGAGGTCTTCTTTGCTCATCCCCTTTCCAGTCGCCCAGAGAAAACCTGTGCCGTTGGTCCGCTCAGAGTGATCGAATCAAAACCCTTGTCTGTTTTCTGAAAATCAACTGTCAGCGTTCCGCCGGGCGCATTCAATGTCACCGGACCTTTCTTCCATCCATTCTGAAGCGCAAGGACCAAGGCGACCGCCACCGTTCCCGTGCCGCAACTCAGAGTCTCCTCTTCTACTCCGCGCTCGAAAGTGCGCATGAAGTACTGCCCGTTTCGCTCTTCAAGGAAATTGACGTTCGTTCCCTTTGGCTTGAAGCGCTCGTGGCTGCGCCACTTCCTACCCTGCCCGTTCACGTTGAAGTCTTCCAACGAATCGACAGAAAGAACCAGATGCGGGGAACCCGTGTCCAAAAAATAGCCGCCGCACATGACTTCTGGAAAGGGGGTTTCGCTCATCCCGAGAACCACAGCTCCATTCGGCGCATCCTGAGCAATGTGGGCGCCATCCGGAGCGTCCAATAACAATTGCGCACTGGCCCATCCATTCTCGAAGGCATATTTAGCTGCACAACGACCGCCATTTCCACACATACTTCCAGGAAATCCGTCAGAGTTGAAATACTGCATCTCCACCCTTCCCTGGTCTAGGGGTTGCAGGACGATCAGTCCGTCTGCACCAATGCCCGTTCTTCTGTTGCACCATTTTTCCACTTCCTCTTTCTTGGGGGGTCCATCTTCAAAGACCGCCCGCTCAAAAAGCAGAAA
>CATILC010000054.1 GCA_949516455.1 Flavobacteriia bacterium
AAATCAGATCCAAATGAAAAGGCTCTTCATTCTGCCGCTGGCGGCGGCCCTCGCTTGTTCGGGTCCCGCACCGCAAACCCAAGACCAATTGCCCATGTCATCCGAAAAGAAAAACGATCCACACTCTTTCGCACAAACCGAAATTGCCCAAGTGGCGCATTTGGATTGGGACGCCAAGATCCTTTTTGAAGAGCAGGTCATTGAAGCTACAGCCAGCTGGACATTGGCTGAGGGAGCAGGAAACGAAGTGGTTTTCGACACCTACGATCTCGATATCCTCGAAGTGACCGACGGCAACGGAAGCACCCTTTCATTTGAAGTCGGTGAAAAGAGCGAATTGTTTGGCAGTCCGCTGACCATCCAGTTGGAAGATGCCGGCGAAAAGGTATCCGTCCGCTACAGAACAAGTCCTGGTGCAAAGGCCTTGCAATGGACAGATGCCGAACAAACAGCAGACCGACTCGGTCCCTTCCTCTATACCCAGAGCCAAGCGATCCTGGCGCGCACATGGGTGCCCTGTCAGGATGGACCGGGCATTCGCTTCACCTACGAAGCCCGTGTTCAAGTGCCCAAGGGCATGCTGGCATTGATGAGTGCATCCAATCCCATGGAAGTCTCAGACGACGGAACATACAGTTTTTCCATGCCTCAGCCCATTCCATCCTATCTGCTGGCGCTCTCTGCAGGTCATCTGGCCTTCAAAGAAGTGGGCGCGCGCACAGGCGTCTACGCAGAGCCGTCGATGATCGATACCTGCGCCTGGGAATTCGCCGATATGGAGGCCATGATGGTCGCCGCTGAGGAACTCTATGGCCCGTACGAATGGGGGCGCTACGACCTCATCGTTCTGCCGCCGAGTTTTCCTTTCGGGGGCATGGAGAACCCTCGTCTGACCTTTGCCACACCGACCATTCTCGCCGGCGATCGCTCGCTGGTCTCGCTGGTCGCCCATGAACTCGCACACAGCTGGTCAGGCAATTTGGTCACCAATTCTGTGTGGGACGACTTTTGGTTGAATGAAGGCTTCACCGTCTATTTTGAAATGCGCATCATGGAGGCGGTCTATGGGCGGGAATACTCCGAAATGCTGGCGCTTCTCAGCCATACTGAGTTGCTCAACACAGTGGAGGAGTTCATGGAATCCATGCCCGATGACACCCGCTTGAAACTCGATCTGAAAGGGCGAAATCCGGACGACGGCGTTACCGCTATTCCCTACGACAAAGGCTATCACTTCCTCCGATTGATGGAGGAAACCATCGGACGGGAGCGGTTCGATGCCTTTCTGAAAAACTATTTCCAGACCAATCGATTCAAGGTGATGGATACCGAACGATTTGTCGCTCTGCTCAAAACAGACCTGCTCACAGAAGAAGAGTACAGCTCTATCGGCGTGGACAATTGGATCTATGCCCCCGGCCTTCCGGCCAACGTGCCTGTGCCGAACAGCGACCGATTCGAAAAAGTAGACGGGTATGCATTGGCCTTCCTGAATGAAACCAAACTGCCTGAAGCAGAGGTGACAAAAGCTTGGAGCACCCACGAGTGGCTTCGTTTCCTGAGGCGCATCAAAGGAGCCAATGTGAATGCGCTCGCCCAGCTCGATGCTGCCTACAGCCTGACCCGATCAGGGAATGCCGAGCTTGCAGCTCAATGGTTTGAGAATACGCTCAGTGAAAAAGAAGCATATACCGCACCCAATCACATGGACCTTGAGGCATCGGTCACGGATTTCCTGACCCGCGTGGGACGAAGGAAGTTTCTGATGCCGATCTACTCGGCTCTTTTGGAAGGAGGCAAGCTGGAATGGGCGCAGTCGATCTATGAACAAGCCCGTCCGGGCTATCACGCGGTCTCCCGTGAATCCTTGGATGAATTGTTGCTCGCTTCAGACTGATCGGCAGACCACGAATTTTCCATATCCTCGATCTGTTTGAGGTATAGGCGGAACAATCGGTCCGCACGAACAGGATTTCGGTTCAGGTGAATGGCGAGCAGTTTCTGCTGTTCGAACCACTCTTTCATATCTGCACACATACTGGCATTCGAAGTGCGGATGTAGTTGATGTCCGCAAAGCTCAAGAAGACCGTCTTGATGCCGTGTGTTTCGATGTAGGCGTTGTTGGCCATGTTCAGATAGGGCATCAGATACAACTGATGTGCTGAATCCTCCTGACAGTTCGCATGCAAATGCTCGATGAGCTGCTTCAGGTCGTCGACGATGAGTCTTGCCTCATCTTTTTTGAGAATGAAGTTCTCGACCACAAAATTGATCTGTACCAGCATGTTGGAGATGGTCCGTTCGGACCACAGCTCCATCGTGGTCATCCGCCCATAGAGGTCGAAGAGTTCGCGGGAGTTCCATAGGATGCCCAGACTGATGTCTTCCATCCTAAGATTTCTGCTTTCGCTGTAGTTCGTGCTGCGCAACCAGATAAGGTGCTTGAAGCGCGCCAGATTATCCGAAAAGAAATAGTGGAAAAGAGGGATGTCCCTTGCCGAATAGTACAAGGTGTGCCCGATGTTGGTCATGGCCGACAGCATGCCCCGCGTCTCTTCCAAATACTGGGTGAGCGAAGGAACATCGCGAATGAAGGAAGGCCGTATCGCACTCAAATGAGAGGTGAGTTCGGTGATGCCCTCGAATTCCTGGATGTCTATGTCGAACTCGGTGAGCAGCAGGAACAATTCGTCGGCTGTGAGTTTGGAATCGCCACGAATGCGTTTGTAGGCATTGCTGCTGCTGATCCCCAAAGTATTGCTGACGGCATAACCGATCTTTCTCGGGTCGTTCAGTTTTTGCTGGACTTTCTGAAAGATCCACTTGGACAAACCTGTTTCCTTGTCACTCATAATGGAAAAGTGAGTAAAAAATGGCCGCCCCCAAACGGAATTTTTTGCGAAAACGAACGACTAAGCGAAAGATATGAATCTAAAGGGTTCGGCACTCCCAGCCCATGTCTGTCCAATGAACGAGCAATTGGGGCAGGATGCGCCTCAAGCGGGGAAAAGCCTTTTGGCTGTCGTGAAAGACCACAATGCTCCCTGGCCGTGTCTTCTTCCGCGTGTGTTCCAAACACTGCTCAGGACTCATTTGCGCATCGTAATCGTAGGAGAGCACATCCCAAAAGACCGTCTGTATTCCTTCTGCCGCAAGCAGCTGGTGCTGTTTCTTTTTTATGCGCCCATAGGGTGGGCGGAAGAAGCGACTCTCCTTAAGAAGCTCCAGGCTTTGCCGAGCAGAATGGACATATTCTGGGGTCGGAGTGTTCCAGCCGTTCTCGTGATGCATGCTGTGTCCGCCGAGGAGATGGCCCTCTGCGCATATTCGAGCCATCAGGTCCGGATGTTGCTGCACATTCTTTCCGATGAGAAAAAAAGTGGCCTTCGCGTCGAATTGCTTTAATGTGTCCAAAACGAAGGTGGTGGCCTCCGGACTGGGCCCGTCGTCAAAAGTGAGGTGAATCGAAGCGGTGTCCTGCGGCCCTCTAAAAATTGCGCCCGGATAGCGAATGGGACCCCATCGCATCATCCATTCATGCCCTTTACGCAGACTAGCGCTGGGCATTCAATGGGCCCATGGTGCTCAGGTACCGCTGATAGAAATCATTCTCCTCGAGTTTGTTTCCCGACCGGCCGATCTCATACTGATTGACCATCTGCATCAGCATCTGATAGTACTGCATGGACTCCTGCATGTCCTGCTGTATCGACTTTCTCCATTTGCCCTTGAACTGCTGAAAATAGGCCAGCTCTTCATCGAGATCATCTGCAAAGTCGTTCACGATGGCGTGTGCCTTTTCTGTGGCCCCAGCCCTGTAGTAGGCCTCGATCACAGGAAGGACAAAGTAGTTGTATCCAAAGACCTCAGCTGGTACCTGCTCCATTCCGTGATCCAGCACTTCAATGGCCTTTTCTTTTTGGCCTTCCATTGCCAGCGCCGATCCAAGACGTCCAAAGATGTTCCGGAAATTGTAGCTCAGCCGTCTGTTGGTCTCGTCCAAATAGAGGCCGGGGTCGTTCATATTGTCCCAGGTGAATTTGTTCATCATGTTGTCGTACATGACGTCCGTCTGAACACGGCCAAACTCTGCTCCCTGCCCGGCTTTTGGATTTTTGATCGGCACAAAGCGATACGCCAGTCCTTCGAGTTGGAAATATTCATCGAGGTAGAAATAGGCCTTTCTGCTTCCACCCACTGTGATGGAGAAGTATATCGGACGCGTCCAATCGTTGTAGGCGATCAGATCCATGAGCATCAGATCGCGCTTGGGCAATGCATTTGAACGGAAGTCCCAGTCGATATAGTCCACGATCTTGTCTTCGTCTCCTGCCTGGACCACTTTGTTTTCGATCACCGCTTTCTTGTCCACTTTCACGCGAAGTTTCTTCACGGGATAGAACTGCAGCTCCTTGGAGCCCATCGTCTTGAAACGGGTTTTGGGATCGTCGCTTTTGACCCATTTCATGAAGTCTTCTGCGCGCCACCTCTTGTCGCCAATTCCGATGTCGCGGTAATAAAGGACATCCCGTGTACCCTGCACGTACTGCTCCCATTCAAAGCCGAAGGGAACGGCGTCAGAATCATAGGCTTTTCGCCTCATCTGATCGATGTACCAATCCGTATTGAGCAGGGAAAGATTGACCACGCGAACGTCGGTTCGGTACTGCTCGACTTCCTGCACATACCACAAGGGGAAGGTGTCATTGTCTCCGTTGGTGAATAAAATGGCATTCGGGTCACAGCTGTCCAAATAGGCCTTGGCGATATCCCGGGCTGTGGTTCTGCCCGAGCGATCGTGATCGTCCCAATTCTGCTGCGCCATCAGTCCGGGCACACCGATCAGACACGCAGCTGAGATCATCAAAGCCATGCTTGCATTCTGGCGGCTCTCCTTCAACAGGTCGAACAGTGCGTGTACACCCAATCCGATCCAGATCGCAAAGACGTAGAAAGATCCCACAAAGGCGTAATCGCGCTCCCGCGGTTCAAAGGGTTTGTGGTTGGTGTAGACCACGATGGCAATGCCCGTGAATAAAAAGAACATCATGATGGCCCAGCCATCCTTCCAATTGGCTTTAAAGTGGAACCAAAGGCCGATCAAACCCAGGATGAGCGGCAAGAGGAAATAGGTGTTGCGTGCTTTATTCTTTGCGAAGTGCTCTGGAAGATTGTCCTGAGGGCCGATGTGCATCTTGTCCACAAAGCCAATGCCCGACAGCCAGTTTCCTTTTGTGAGCTCATATCGATGTTGCTGATCGTTCTGGCGCCCAGCGAAATTCCACATGAAATAACGCCACCACATATGTCCGATCTGGTATTCCATGAAGAACTTGAAGTGCAAACCGAAACTCGGTTTCTTTTTGGTGTCCTTGATGTCCATCAAAGCGATGTAATTCCGCACGTGATTGGGATCATCACTCCACATCCGAGGAAAGAAACCGATGTACTCTTTTTTGAATTTCCGGACGCTCTCTTTTCCGTCGTTCGAGATCAAGTATTTTCCCGCTTCCTCGTCCCGATAATAGGTGGGCTTTCCATCGTCAAATCGCTCGATCTCCGCATTGAAACTCTGTCCATAGAACTTGGGCCAATCACCATACTGTTCTCTGTTGTAATAAGCCAGTAGACTCAAGGCGTCTTCTGGATTGTTTTCGTCAATGGGCGGATTGGCATTGGACCGTACGGCCAGTGTGACAAAAGAGGAATACCCGATCACTATGTAAGCAATGCCCAGTACAGCTGTAGCGATGATCGGCTTCTGCTTTTGCCGAGCGAAGCGAACACCAAACCAGGTTACGGCTGCGAGAATAATGATGGCCGCTACGGAACCGGAGTCAAAGGGAAGGCCCAATTGATTGACCAGGTTGATCTCCAAGAAGCCGAATAACTTCAAAGTGAGTGGAATGATGATCTGGAAGACCACGCCGAGAATGGCCACAGAAACGATGTTGGCGAGGTAGAAACCGTTTCGGTTGTACTCGAATTTCTTGAAGTAGTAGATCATGCCGATGGCCGGAATGGTCAGGAAAACGAGAATGTGAACCCCAATGGCCAAACCGATCAAATAGGCGATCATAACGATCCATCGGTCTGCCCGTTCGTCTTCGGCATCGACCGCGTTCTCCCATTTTAAAATGGCCCAAAAAGCAACCGCCGTGAAGAAACTCGACATGGCATATACTTCGCCTTCCACTGCAGAGAACCAAAAAGAATCACTGAATGTGTAGGCCAGTGCGCCCACCAGGCCGCTGCCAAAAATGATCCGCATGTTTTTCTGATCGATGGCACCGCCCTTTTTGATGATGATCTTTCTTGACAGGTGGGTAATGGTCCAGAAGAGAAAGAGGATGGTAAATGCCGACGACAGCGCCGACGAGAGATTCACCATGTAGGCCACTTGGGTCAGGTCGCCAAAAGCGAAGAGGGAAAAGAAATTGCCGATCAGCTGAAAAAGCGGTGCTCCCGGAGGGTGGCCGACCATCAGCTTTGCCGAAGTGGCAATGTATTCACCACAGTCCCAAAAACTCACGGTGGGCTCAAGGGTGGCGATGTAAACGAAGGCAGCTATTGCGAAGCTGACCCAACCCAAAAGGTTGTTGATCTTTTTATAGTTCTCCATTGCCATAATCCATGCTCGATCTGCGGTGCAGGCGAAAATACACAAAATGAACCCCCGCTTTTCCCAACAAAACGTAAAAGAGCTGTCCCAGAATCTGTTTACATCTTGTTCATTGTCACCACTTGGACTTATCTTTGCCCTCCTTTTGCCCGATCGTCTAATTGGCAGGACAGCGGATTTTGGTTCCGTCAGTCTAGGTTCGAGTCCTAGTCGGGCAACAATGATGCAAAAGCAGCCACTCGCAGAGTGGCTTTTTTATGCCTTTTTGCGGACGAGGCAAGCGTGGCTTGGTCGAGGACGCTGGAAGGCATAGAACGCTGAAAGCGGCTTTTGCATCGTTGGGGAACATGCCCCAATTTCAGGTCCGCGAGCCGGCAGGTGAGCAGTCCTTCCACCATCCCCAGCCACCTCGTACACAATTCGCTTTTTTATGCCTTCCTGCGGACGGGGCAAGCGCGGCTTGGTCGAGGACAAGAATTACTTGTCCTGCTCCAAACACTTTACCCACATTTCAGCGAATTTTTCATAGCCAGAAAGAGTGAAATGGCAATTGTCCTTGATGCGGTCTCCTTCGGCGATGATCATATCCGTATTCGGGCCTTCCCTGACCATTTCGAAATCTGCTATAAGTTGATCTTGAACGTCCGTAAGCTCTTTATTCAACGGATGGCCCTTTCCGCATAAACTCGTCCTCGACAAATAGACCGGAATATGAATTCCTGCTTTGACCAGATTCTCTAAGAACTCCGCATAATTATCGTAGTAAGCGAGCACCCCCTCCGTAAAATTATCCGACTCGCCCTGATGGAACAATATACCATCGACACGGCCGAACTTCTTTATGAGGCCGTTGTGCTGATCGATCAGAAATTGCAGGTAATGCCCTTCCTTGAGTTTTGAGATCCTTAATCCGCCCCAAGCACAATTTGCAAAAACCACTTGCTCATGGATACCTCTTTCGATCAGCTTATCGCCCAGCATGCCCCATACAGACCCCCCCTCTCCGACACCCCCAATTGAAGGGTCTTCGTAGATATACGTCTGGCCCAGTGCGAATTGAAAAACTTCCGATAACACTGAATAACCGTACTCACCCCAATTTTCAGCATTCGACTGGCCATAGGTCAGATACACGCCTGTTCGTTTGAGGGCGTCTGTTTCAGCAGGAAAATAGCGGTCCAAGTGCAGATTCCTGCCTGCATTTTGAAAACTTGGGTCCACATTCGGGCCGGACCAATATTTCTTCAGTATTCTAAAAGGGAAATGTCTGTTGTATCCCGTTGAGACGCCAAGTGCAAAGGATCCCATTATTCCGGCCAAAATCAAAATCACCAAGCCGTACTTCTTCATTGCCCAGGAACGCCTTTGACATGCTGCATCTCCACTTGGTCTAGAAGTTCCACATTCTTATTTTTTTCTCCCTGGACCCTTACGGATCGATAGGTTCCAGAGAGTGGTATTGGCGAGGTACTTCATTTGTTCGCAGCCTGAAGTTTGATTCTTCAGACAAATCTCTCTATCCGATAGCGTTTACTGGGATATGTGCACAGTTTGATCGTGCATCCGCCGGCGTTCATTCTACGGTCACCGATTTGGCGAGATTCCTCGGCTGGTCCACATTGCAGCCGCGCATCACCGCGATGTGATAAGCCAATAGCTGCAAGGGTATGGAAGTGATCAAAGGGGTCAAGATGTCTGTGGTCTCTTCCACTTCGATCACATGGTCAGCGATCTTACGGATCTCCTTATCTGCTGGATTCACGATGGCCAGCACTTTTCCGCTGCGTGCCTTTACCTCTTGTACATTGCTGA
>CATILC010000055.1 GCA_949516455.1 Flavobacteriia bacterium
CCGATCACATTGATCGCAATGGCGTACTGAATTGTGGCCAGTACAGGCAGCGCCGTGTATACCCACTCGCTGGAGCCCAGATCCGCCTGCCAGGGGGCAATGAGCCAAAGGGCACCTAACAGGCCGGTGATGATCCCGATCACCTGATTGCGGTTGGTCCGTGCACCAAAGAAAATCAAGCCAATGACCACGGTAAAAAGGGGCACCAGCGCGTTGAGGATACCAACCACCGAACTGTCCACATGGGCCACAGAGAGTGGAAAGAGCAGATACGGCAGCCCGTTGCCAAAAAGGCCAACGATGATCAGCCAGGGAAGGTCTGCCCGACGAAATTCCCTAAGGGCCGGAAAGGTAAAGGCCAGCGTGACCACTGAAGCCGTCACCACTCGGATCAGGCCCACCTCCACAAAATCAAAGCTCAGAAGGCCCCGCTTCATCAGGATGAAGGAACTTCCCCAGATGCACGCCAGCAGGGAAAAGATCAGCCACTTTCGAAGTCCGAGACTCATGGCCGACGAAGGTATGATGGGAACCTTTTGGGCCGCACGGCACTTATCTTTGCAGCGAAGAAATTTTCCATGAAAAACTTTGTCCTTTCCTTTCTTTTCATTGCGCTGACCTCCTGTGGCCAAGCCTCCGCTCCAAGCCCTGAAGCAGCAGAAGAAAACGAAGCAGCTAAGATCGTTCAGTCAAACACCGAGATCCGCTTAAAAGTTGAGGGCATGGTGTGCGCAGTGGGCTGTGCCGGAGTCATTCAGGAGGCCATCGCAGCGGCTGAGGGCGTGGGCGAATGCAGGGTGGACTTTGAACAAGGAAGGGCCCTTGTGGCCTATGACAGTCTGCAGACCAACAGTGCGGAGATCATCTCTGTGATCGAGGAACTCGCGGACGGACAATATTCGGCCAGCCACATCTGATGGAACGCATCTTTCGCAGGCTGATCCGCACGGCCATAGTGCTCATCTATCTGGTGATCCTCGCTGGCAGCATAGTACGCATGACCGGATCGGGCATGGGTTGCCCGGACTGGCCCAAGTGCTTTGGGCACCTGATTCCGCCCACCGAGATGGATCAGGTGATCTGGAAGCCGAATACCGAATTCAAAAAGGGAATGATGATCGTTCAGGGCGATCGCCTGTTGGTGGCCCAATCGGACCTTCGCACCTCCTCTGAGTTCTCAGCGAACAACTGGGCACCCTACACCCGGCACGACTATGCCATCTTCAACGCCTTCCATACCTGGACGGAATACATCAACCGCCTGATCGGCGCCCTGGCCGGCCTGCCCATCCTGCTCATCTTCCTGCTGTCTCTCGGGCGGATCCGCCGTGCACCTTTGAATTTTCTCTTTGCGCTCCTCGCCCTCTTCTTTTTGGGCTTTGAAGCCTGGCTGGGGAAATATGTAGTGGACGGCAACCTCGTACCCGGACACATCACCATCCACATGTTCGGTGCGCTGGTCATCGTGGCCTCGCTTGTGGTTCTGCTCCGCCGCCACAGCCCGAACAGGGAAACCGCTGCCGTTCGGCTGCGCTGGCTCCTTCCCTTGTCGCTCATTCTCCTGCTGGTCCAGATCTATCTGGGCACGCAGGTCCGAGAAGAAGTAGACATCCTCGACAAGGCGCATTCCGTTGCCCGTTCGGGCATGCTGGAGGTCATCGGAAAGAAATTCACCGACCACCGGAGCTTTAGCTGGGCCATCAGCATCGCCAGCCTGCTGTTCTTTGCATTCAACCGCCAAAGCACAACCGCCCGTGGCCTTTTGGGTTTCACGATCTTCGCCGTTGCCGTGGGCGCAGGCCTTTTTTACGCCGATCTGCCCAAGGCGCTGCAACCGGTGCACATTGTGTGGGCCGCCCTGTTTTTCGGCTGGCTCTTCCACCGCATCCTGCTGCACTACCGTTCACAGGAATAAGCGGTCGCCCTCTTCCGTTCGGTAGGCTTCCATCAGTTCATACGCCCGTCGGGCCTCCTGCCATGGCACCTTGATGCGGACCGATCGCTGTGCCCGACCCAACTCCGGTATCAGGCTGTTCATGTGCTCGTGCTCGATGCGCGCTGTGATGCCTTCCGACTGAAGATGGGCAATGAGCAGATGCGCCCGGGGCACCGAATCCACATCGACCAGCGTGACCCACTCACTCATCGGTGGAAATGCATCAAACGGGCTCTTTCCACTCCAGACTCTCGATGAGCCGGACCACCTCAGCGGCCATGAAGTCTTCCACGGGTTTGAGCGAATCCGGATTGGGCGCCGCATAGAAGTACACCACACCCCGCAGATAATGCGCGGCGCTGTCGGTCATGAAGAATTGGGTGGATGTGGCGATCTCGCCCTGAAGGCGGTACAGCAGACCGTAGACCTGGTGTTCTGGATGTTCAAAGAACTGCTCAGAGATGCCGTCGGCGCGCACCGTATGCTTGTAGGCCAATTGGAAGGACTCCTCCAGAATGCGGTCCAGCTCATCTCCAGGGCGTTTGTAGGTCAGCTGAATGCGGGCACGGAGGCTTGGGTAGTAGACGTCCCCCCAGCAATTCTTTTTGGCCTCCCAACGCGCCGAGCGGTTCATGAG
>CATILC010000056.1 GCA_949516455.1 Flavobacteriia bacterium
GCATCGGTGACCGACACCTTCTCCATTTTGGACTGGAATGGCAGTGGGATTGTTGCAGGCAATTATGAATTCATGGTCGTCGCGCGGATAAACGACAATGGAACGAAGTACACTTCGGAGCCCTCGTGCATTTATGTTCGCGGCTACAACGGGGTGGGCGGAAAAGCAGAGGGCGCTGACTCAGCAGAGCCAGCAGGTGTTCCCAGTATTTCGATCTATCCCAATCCGACAGACAATATCCTCTACATCCAGGCTCCGGTGAACAGCGAATTGTCCCTGGTTGATCTGCACGGCAAAACCCTCACACGGCGCACCACAGAGCATTTGGAATCACCCATCGATATGTCCTCTTATGCCCAGGGCGTGTATTTACTGCAGATACAAACAGGGGAGGAAACGCTGCGCCGACCGGTGGTCAAGAACTGAATCCAATAAGCCCACGACTGATGGCAACGAACTTTCGGTAGCTTTCGCAGTTCCAGGCCCTATGAAGAAACAACATCCCATCCTGTTCTACGATGGATCCTGCGCCTTTTGCAGCTTTTGGGTGGGCTTTATCGCCAGACACGATCGCAAAAAAAAGTTCCGGTTCGCTTCACTTTCGGGAAGCACGGCTGAGGAGGTCGGGATCTCTCAATCCCTCAAGGATGCGGACAGCGTAGTGCTCTTGCATCATGGTCATTTTCTCATCCGCTCTCGGGCTGTTTGGAAATTGCTCGATCTACTCTGGCCCAGACTCTGGCCCATTTGGCGAATGGGCGGGTGGATCCCGCTTTGGATCGCGGACGGATCCTATAAACTCATCGCACGCAACAGGCACCGCTTTGGTGGATCTCCCGAATCCTGCTCGCTGCACGGACGGGAAGACCAACTTCCCTTCTTGCCCTGAAAAGGAATCTATTCTATCCGGATGCGTCTGTGCAGTGTGCTGCGTTCGGTTCGAATGCGGAGCATGTAGAGACCGTTCGGCACAAAAGCCAGATCCAGAGTGGTCGCACCCTGAGCCAGTGAAGGCGCCCAACGACGCACAACAGCTCCCTTTGCATCCATGAGCTCGATGAGGGACCGCCCCCGATGAATGTCTGATCGAATGTGCAGGAGATCTCTCGTTGGGTTGGGATACAGATTCCAGTTTCCACTGTCTTCCGGCAGGCTGGCTCCGCAATTCGCCCACTGGATCTGAATGCTGTCCGTGCTGATGCAGCCATTGGTGTCGGTCACTTCCACATAATAGAGTGCAGGACCGTAGACCAGGAATGTGGCAGCGGTCGAGTTGTCCTGCCACCGATAGGTTCCGGGATAGGAAGAAAGATCGAGTACGATCGTATCGCCCATGCAAATGGTCGTGTCGGCGCCCAGATCCACAGGATTCACCGCAAATGGACTCAACTCAAAACTGTCCCTTGCTGTACAGCCATCCAGAAGGACGTCCACATAATACACTCCTGGCTGGTTGGCGATCAAAAACGTATCGGTACCCGCATTGGACCAACTGATCTGATCGAAGGGACCGCCCTGGACATAGAGCGTCGCAGATCCGGTAGGACATACCCGCAAATCCCCAGTGATCTGAACTGAAGGCAGGCTTTTGACAAAAACATTTTTCGATGTGGAATCCGCACAGCCTGAGACCGTATCTGAAACGACCATCTTTACCCGGTACAAACCGACTTGGCCATAGGTGCGCACCAGCGTGTCTGAAGAGCCAGCTGCCGCGTTGTTCTCGAACCAATTCAAGGTTTGGGCCCCTGTTGCCGTACTGACGAATTGAACGCTTTCACCGAGACAGACCGTATCGCCGCTGGCACTGAAACCCGCCTGAGCTGAACAACAAGAGGCCACCGAAAGGCTAGCGCTGATGCTAGAGACCACGGATCCATTTTCTACTCCGTTGATCTGCACCGTGTAATTGCCTGATGGAATAAGGCCCATAGAGACCGTATGAGTGGGCGTCGCGAAAGCGGGCAGACAGATGATCCCGATCGAGTATTCCACATTCACCTGAATTGTGTTCCCGCTTATTGAAGAGGATGTCCCAACGAACTGGGCGTTGATGCAACCGATCTGCATAGCAACATCCACACTGGTCGGTGTACAGGAGGTGGCCGGCGGCCCTGGGAAGGTGTATCCAGATACCTGAACGACCTGTGCCTCAATAAATTGAGCGGAAAGAGCGAATACGAGGATCAAAACCTTTTTCATATTCCGAAGTTTCCACAAAGAACACCAATTCAAACAAATTTCAGGCGTCGTATTATTCAAAACTCATTCAAAATCCGGATGATAATGACATGGAAGCTCGGTCTCGAAATTGTAGATTTAGACTTTCTGAATACCCTTTATAAAACGATATGAGCAACGAGAAAGAGGCCCGTCTGAAGGCACTGAAGATGACCATGGACAAACTGGACAAAACCTATGGAAAAGGTTCTGTCATGCGCATGGGCGACTCCGCCGTGGAGGAAGTGGAAGTCATCTCCTCAGGTTCGATCACACTGAACAACGCCCTGGGCATTCAAGGCTATCCAAAAGGTCGCATCGTAGAGATCTACGGACCTGAATCATCGGGCAAGACCACGCTCACCCTGCACGCCATTGCCGAAGTGCAAAAAGCTGGAGGCATCGCCGCCTTCATCGATGCCGAACACGCATTTGACCGCTTCTATGCAGAGCGACTGGACATCAAAACAGAAGACCTCATCATTTCACAGCCCGATCATGGGGAGCAGGCGCTGGAGATCGCTGACAACCTGATCCGTTCAGGCGCCATCGATCTGATCGTGATCGACTCCGTGGCTGCACTGACGCCCAAGAGCGAGATCGAAGGCGAAATGGGCGACAGCAAGATGGGACTTCAGGCACGACTGATGAGTCAGGCGCTCAGAAAACTGACGGCCACCATCAGCAGGACAAACTGTTGCTGCATTTTCATCAACCAGCTCAGGGAAAAGATCGGCGTGATGTTCGGAAATCCAGAAACGACCACCGGTGGAAATGCGCTGAAATTCTACAGCTCGGTACGACTCGATATCAGGCGCATTGGTCAGATCAAAGACGCCGATAAAGTGATGGGCAATCGCGCGCGGGTCAAGGTGATCAAGAACAAGGTCGCCCCTCCGTTCCGCCAGGCCGAATTTGATATTATTTACGGTGAGGGCATCTCTAAAGTGGGTGAATTGATCGATCTGGGCGTGGACAATGAGGTTCTGACCAAGAGTGGCTCCTGGTTCAGCTATGGCGAAACTCGTTTGGGACAGGGCAGGGACGCGGTCAAAAATATTCTACTGGACAATCCCGAGTTGGCTGAGGAGATCGAAGCGAAGATCGTTGAGGCTTTAAAGGGATGAATCGAGGGAACTGGCACGCTGCTTTCTGCAGCTGGGTTTTCACTTTTTTTATAATCTCGTGCAGCAACGGAACCCCTGGGGCTTCCAGTGATGCCCCTTCCTCTGTAGACGAGAGACAAAAGATGATCGAGGAAGCCGTTCCGGCTCGGGCCTCAGATGACCTCTATCTGAGACCGGGTGCAGAAATCGATATGGGCACTTTGCTCGAACGCATTGAGCAGCATCTCGATGACAAAAACCTATCCTACGCCAAGGCCCATTTGGACAAGGCCAGGGAAATGGACAGCCTGAATGAAGAGGTGCAATGGCTCGGCGGACGCTATCATCTGATGGCCAATCAAAGCAAGAAGGCCAACGACATATGGAAAAAGTGTGGCCTGCAGCATCCTGAGAATATCCCCTGCCGCATTGAATTGGCGCGCCTGCAACTTACCATTGGCTTGGTGCGCGAGGCATTGAAAACCGCCAACGAATTGATCGGTATAGACCGAAACAATGCGGAAGCCTATTTCTTAAAGGGTCTGGCGGTCCGTGCGGTCAAGGAAAATGACGAGGATGCACTGCCCTATTTCCAGCGGGCCGTTGACCTGGACAATGCCCACCTCGATGCTCTGGATATGCTTGGTGTGATCTACGCGGGCAGAAAGGACTCCCTCGCTTTGGCGTATTACCGCAACATTCTGGCGCTACAGCCCGATCGCTCAGATATTTATTTCAAGATGGGGGTCTTCCATATGGACAAACAAGAATGGAACGAAGCCATGGGTGCCTACGAGCGTGCCATTCGGATCGATCCAAAGGATGCAGACAGTTATTACAATCTGGGTTTTGTGCTCACACAGATCAGGGTCTTCGACAAAGCACGCAATGCCTTTGCTCAGGCCATCGCCGTGCGGCCGAGAAATTTCAAAGCCTATTACGGCAGGGGCTATACACATGAAATGCTGGGCGATCTGACCAATGCAGCCCGGGATTATCGGGAGGCTTTGAGCATTCGCCCCAAGCACCAACCCTCTGCGACCGCACTGGGCCGGGTGAATCAAAAGCTGAAGGCTGTTCCTTGAACCCTAACTTCCGGGAGCACGGATGCGGTCCGGGTAGTCTGTGATCAGCCCGTCCACCCCCAATTCGATGAGTTCGCGAGCGCGAGCAGGTTCATTGACGGTCCATGGGATCAACTTCACTTTTTTTGATCGGGCCCATTGGATCATTGATTCATCCACCAAATTGTGCTCGGGGCTGACAGCGTATGGCAATGAACCCAGTTCATCCAGGGCCATATATGCATCTTGATTCTCATCGACCAGGAGGATTGTTCGAATATCGGGATCCAGACGGCGCATCGATCGCAGCGTTCTTGGATCGAAGGATTGGATCGTACACCGTTCTTTGATCTTTTCCTGACTCAATACTTCGTGGACGAGGCGAATGAATTCACCAGGTCCGGGATGCAGTCGGTCATCTCCGTGGATGGTGCTTTTGGTCTCTATGTTGTAGATGGGCAGCGTCCGTCCCAAGGAACGTGCATGGCTGTCTGCCGATCGGATCACTTCCCGGAGGGAGGGCTTGGCGCTCGGGAAATTTGCCTGCTCGGGAAATGCAGGATTCGGTTTCGATCCGCAGTCATATCGACTCAACTCCTGCAAACTCATTGAATAGATATTATAGGCGTATTGCTCTTCGGGATGGATGGAATGGCCAGCGGCATCCAAGCAGATCTGCGAGGAGAGGTACGGCTCATGAGAGAGGACAACCTGATCATCTTCTGTGATGACCACATCGAGTTCCAGAGTTTTGACGCCCAGTTCCAGCGCCTTTTTCATGCCCGCAATGCTGTTCTCAGGCATCAACCCACGGCAGCCCCTGTGGCCCTGCAGATCGAATGAGTCCCAATCCACTGATGGCTGCTTTTGACATGCGCACAAAATCGAGAGGAATACCAAAAAAGTCGGGACCGACCGCATCAACTCTTGCCCTTCAAGCCTTTGATCATCTGGGCCATGTCGTCCCAGTCGGATGAACTGAGTTGTTCAAGAAAAGCCAGTTGCCCTGCATCCTGCAGCCATTCGCCTCCATCGATGGTCACCACCTCACCGTTGATATAGGCCGAAAAATCACTGATGAGATAGGCCGCCAAATTTGACAATTCCTGATGGTCCCCTGCACGACGCAAAGGAATCTGGTTCACCACGTTCAATCTGTCTGGAATGTTTCCGGGCATCAATCGATTCCATGCGCCCTCTGTGGGAAATGGTCCTGGGGCAATTGCATTCTGCCGGATGCCGTATTTCGCCCACTCCACTGCAAGCGAACGGGTCATGGCCAGAACACCCGCCTTTGCCATGGCCGAAGGCACGACAAAAGGAGATCCGGTCCATGCATAAGTGGTAATGATGTTGAGAACCACTTTATCCTTTTGCCCCTTGCCGATCCAGTCCTTTCCAAAACACAAGGTGCAATTCTTGCTTCCCTTTAGGACGATGTCGATGATGGCATCGAATGCGCTGTGGCTGAGACGTTCGGTCGGACTCACAAAATTGCCAGCGGCATTGTTGACCAGCACATCCACTGATCCGAATCGTTCCAAAGTGGCCTCTTTTAAAGCTTCTACCTCGTCGTATTTCCGAATGTCACAGGCTTGGGCCAACACTTCTGCACCGGTTTCTGAAGCAATCTCTTCGGCCGCCTGGTCCAGCACTTCCTGTTTTCGGCTGCAAAGGACCAGATGGGCCCCCAATTCGGCAAAATAGCGGCTCATAGACTTGCCCAGACCGGTCCCGCCACCGGTGACCACCACCACTTTACCACTCAGGGAGCCTTCCGCAAGCATCGGTTTATCGTACTGCATTATTTTTCACTTTTGATCACTGACAAATTCTATGAACACATACTCGTACACTTGCGGTATCGCTCTCAGCCTTTTTATTTCGGCCTGCGATTCCTCCGAACAAAATACTCCAAATAATATGGAAGCTCCCGTGGCAGAAAAAAAGATCGAACGCCTCATTGCCCATGGGGAAACACGACTCGACCCTTATTTCTGGATGAATCAGAGGAAAGATCCCGAGGTGATCGACCACCTCAACAAAGAGAACGCCTACCGCGAACAGATCATGAGCGGGACCACAGCTCTCCAGGAAACCCTCTTTGACGAGATCAAGGGCCGCATCAAGGAGGATGACCGTTCGGTGCCGTACCGCTTGGATGGATACTATTATTACTCGCGCTACGAGACCGGGCAGGAACACCCGATGTACTGCCGAAAAGAAGGCAATATGGAGGCTGAAGAGGAGGTGATGCTCGATGTGAACGAGCTGGCTAAAGAGCATTCCTACTACGATGTGGGAGGACTAAAGGTTCGGCCAGATAAAAAAATGATCGCCTTCAGCGAAGACACTCTGAGCCGCAGGATCTACACCATACGCTTCAAGGATCTGGAGACAGGGGAGATCATGGAAGAGCGCATACCGAATACATCCGGGAATTTTGTCTGGGCCAATGACAATCAAACCGGATTCTACAGCGTCAAGGATGAGTCGCTTCGGTCCTACAAGATCTTCCGGCACCGCTTGGGCACAGATGCATCCGAAGATGTCGAAGTGTACCACGAAGCCGATGAGACCTTCTCCACCTTTGTCTACCGATCCAAGAGCAAGAAATACATCATCATCGGATCGGGAAGTACCCTGAGCGATGAATACCGGATCCTTCCAGCGGATCAGCCCCTTCAGGAATTCCAAATATTTCAGGAAAGGGAGCGTGGACTGGAATATCAGATCGCTCATTTTGAAGACAAATGGTTCGTTCGGACCAATTTGGAGGGTGCCACGAACTTCCGGCTGATGAGTTGCCAGGAAGGCAGCACTGAAAAGGAACATTGGACCGAAACCATTCCGCATCGCCATGATGTCTATCTGGAGTCCTTTGAGCTGTTCCGAGACCACCTGGTACTTGATGAGCGAAGCAATGGCCTGACCCGTATCCGCATCATTCCCTGGGAAGGAGAAGAACATTACCTCGACTTCGGGGAAGAAGCCTATTCGGCCGGAATCGGGAACAATCCAGAATTTGACAGTCAGACCCTGCGCTATGGATATTCTTCGCTGACCACGCCTTCCAGCGTACTGGATTACGATATGGTCGATCGGGAGAAGACTTTGTTGAAGGAATATGAGATCGTGGGCGGTTACGACAAATCCGAATATCAGACCCAACGCATCTGGGCCGAAGCTGAAGACGGGGCGAAAGTCCCGATCTCTTTGGTCTACAAGAAGGAACTCTTCAAGAAAGACGGCAGCAACCCCCTCCTGGTGTACGGCTACGGAAGCTATGGGATCACTGTGGATGCACGCTTCAGTTCCGTTCGGCTGAGTCTTTTGGATAGAGGCTTTGTCTACGCCATAGCGCACATCAGAGGCGGCCAATACCTCGGCAGGAACTGGTATGAGGACGGGAAACTGATGAACAAGCGCAATACGTTCACGGATTTCATCAGCTGCACCAAACACCTCCAAGAAGAGGGCTTCAGCCGACCAAAAAACACCTTTGCCTACGGAGGAAGTGCGGGCGGACTGCTCATGGGTGCAGTAGTGAATATGGCCCCAGAACTTTACCGCGGAGTGATCGCGGCAGTACCTTTTGTGGATGTACTGACCACCATGCTCGATGAAACCATCCCGTTAACCACGGGAGAATACGACGAATGGGGCAATCCGAATGACTCAGCGGCCTACGCCTATATGAGTACTTACAGTCCGTACGACAATGTTCGGGAGCAGCACTATCCTGCCATGCTCGTGACCACAGGACTACACGACAGCCAGGTGCAGTATTGGGAGCCGGCCAAATGGGTGGCCCGACTGCGGGAGATGAAACGCGACAACAATCCGCTCTTGCTGTACTGCAATATGGAAACCGGTCATTCCGGGGCCAGCGGTCGCTTTGAGTCGCTGAGGGAGACAGCTATGGAATATGCCTTCCTGCTGGACCTCGCCGGGATCGGAGAATGAGTTTGCTGAGTTCCTGACCACTTCGTTTGCCTGCGCCTTTGTGCTCATTGATAAAGGCTTTACAAGCTGCAGAGGCTTTTCCTCTTAAGGTCTTATCACTCAGAAGCTGATCCATTTGTCTTCTCAGATCCGATGTGCTCCGCACCTCCCAGGCTCCACCTCTTTCGATCAGCATTCTGGCTTCTGGAAAACGCTGATGTCTGGGCCCAAAAAAGACCGGACAACCATGGGCTGCCGGTTCTTGTATGGAGTGAATGCCCGTAGTGAATCCACCACCGACAAAGGCGAGGTCGGCCAATGCGTAACAACTGGCCAACACTCCGATGGTATCGAGCACAAACACCTTTCTGCTGCTTAGGTCCGCAGCTTTTTCGAGTTGGCTAAAGCGCCAGGGATCGTGCGCTTCCAACCGCTGCATCAATCGATCGACATGGGAAGCGCCCACCTCATGCGGAGCGATGAGAAAACAGGTGTCGGGAAAATCTCTGATGAGCGGAATGAACAAATCCTCGTCCGGGATCCAGGGAGAACCAATGACCACGAGTTGGCGGCCCGCCTTGAATTGCTCCAGCCAAGGAAACTGCTCAGGAGCTTCAGCAAGTTGTGCCACCCGATCCACCCGACCATCGCCGGTACAGATGCATGGCGCCACCACATGGTGCTGCCGCAAAACTTCACAGGATCGCTCATCGTGGGTCAGAAACAGATCGATCGAGCTTAAAACCTTTAAAGCCGAAGAGGCCCAGGGCCGAAACCACCACATTTCCTCTCTGAAGAATCCGGACACGACGGCAACTGCTACATCTCGCCTTTTGAGTTGACGGATCAACTGTAGCCAAAAATCGTAGCGTACGAAAACAAATAGGTCGGGCTGCAGGATATCGACAAAAGCAGCTGTCTTTTGAGGGGTGTCCAGCGGCAGGTAGATACAACCGTCCGCCTCACCGGAACGATACTGCTGCATTCCGGATGGAGAAAAGAAACTAATGAGGATCTTCCACTCCGGATGTTGGGTTCGCCAATAGGCCACAAGGCTTTTGCACTGCTCATATTCGCCCAGTGAAGCCGCGTGCAGGATCAACAAGGAGCCCGGATGGGCAGACCGCCATTCTTTCCATCTCGCCTCTTCCTTCTCCCTTCCACGCCGCCAGGCGCGTGCCTTCGGCGATCGGATGGACGCCAGCCCAATGGCCCATCCGTACATTCGGATCCCCAATGTGTAAAGGCCCATCACTGGTAATAGTAGGTCTGCGATCCCTTGCTGTAGATCGGCAGGAACCAAACGAATCGGACACCGTACAAGAGATCGAGTCGGCTGCCTTCTTCAGAAAGTCCGGTATCGTATTGATGTCCTCGGTAATTCTCTGTGAAGGCCTGAAGAAGATCCAAACCCAGTATGAAATTCACTCTTCGGTCGTTCCCCGAATGCATATAGCCCATGAATTGACGAAACATCAAACCGCCGCGCAGTCGGTCATATCCCTTTTGATATTCATTCAGGATCTGAGGCAGGTCCTGACCTGCATTCTCAAAACGGATCTTGTGTTGCATATAGCCCGCGCCCAAGGTGATCATCCATCCGCTGTTTGCATTGTGTCCGAGTCTGGTAAAAACCTTGCCGAGCTGTCCTGAAAGCGTGAATCCTCGTTGGAAGAGTTTGTAATCCCCATAATTTCCATTGAGGCTGAGCAACTGCCCCCTGCTCGTGCTGATGTCTGACAGGATCTGATCAGCGATCCGTATGCGGTCGCCAAAGAGATATCCCCCACCGATGCCAACGAGCCATTGTCCCTTGCTTTTGAACCAGACATCCATGGAGACTTCGGCGTTCGATCCATAGACTTGACTCAGTTCACCCTGCGGCCATTGGATCGCACCTCCCACGCCCACAATGAAGGCCTGCTTGGCTGAATCCCGAACGTTTACTTGAGAAAAGGCCGTTTGGCTGCAAAGGCCTGCTGAGAGGCATAAGACCATGCACATCCGCCTATGGAAAAGTCGCATGCGGCAAAGATATCTGAAAGTCGTTCCGCCTTGCAGTACGCTTTATCTTCGTACTCAAATACAAGGAATTATGCGCGACCTGCACATGGTCGATCTCAAGTCTCAGTACGAGCACATCAAAGAAGAAGTGGATCGTGCTGTGGGTGAGGTGATCCGAACGGCCCAATTCATCAATGGACCTGAAGTGAAAGCCTTCCAGAGTGAACTGGAAACCTATTTGGATGTACCCCATGTGATTCCCTGTGCCAATGGGACGGATGCGCTGCAAGTGGCCATGATGGCCCTCGACCTGCAGCCAGGAGACGAGGTGATCACGGCAAGCTTCACCTATGTGGCAACTGCAGAGGTGATCGCGCTTCTTAAGTTGAAGCCCGTTCTGGTGGACGTGGACCCCGAGACGTTTCTGATCGATCCGAAACAGGTGAAAGCAGCCATTACGGAGAAGACCCGAGCGATCGTTCCCGTGCATTTGTTCGGACAGAATGCGCCCATGGAGGAGCTGCTCGACATAGCAAGGGAACACGATCTTTTTGTGATCGAGGACACGGCTCAGGCCATTGGATCGGACTTCCGTTTTAGAGATGGAAAAACATTGAAGGCAGGAACCATTGGAGACATTGGTTGCACTTCATTCTTTCCTTCCAAGAATTTGGGATGCTATGGAGATGGAGGCGCCATCTTCACCAGAAATGAAGTCCTAGCTCAACGCATCCGAATGATCGTGAATCATGGACAGGGGAAGCGCTATTACCACGATGAGATCGGGGTCAACAGCCGGCTGGACAGCATTCAGGCAGCCGTACTTCGCATAAAACTGAGAAGACTCGATGCCTATTCTGCAGCCCGAAAGAAAGTGGCCGAACACTACGATCAGGCCTTCGCTTCCTCACCTTACCTGAAAACACCTAAACGCGTAGAGTGGTCCGTTCATGTTTTTCATCAATACACACTGATCGCCGAAGGGGTCTCCCGAGATCAATTGGTGGAGGAACTTCGAAACGCGGGTTTGCCCTGCATGATCTATTATCCAGTGCCCTTACATCAGCAGAAGGCCTATCGGGATGACGGGCTGGATGGCCAATTGAACGTCAC